>JARFPM010000082.1 GCA_030444405.1 Nitrospira sp. | reverse complement strand
ACGAAGGGCATCGCTATCTGGTCTCCATGCTAGGAGACCGTTCCGAATGGGTACAGAATCTACGGGCAGCGGGTGGGCTGGCGTTGATGAAGCGTGGCCAATCGTATCCCGTGATGCTAACTGAGATCCCACCTCATGAGCGAGCGCCCATCCTCAAGGCATGGTGCCAGGTTGCCCCCAGTGGTCGTCTGCACCTCCCGGTCTCCCACCACGATCCGGTATCTGCGTTCGAAGCGATTGCCGCTGACTACCCTGTCTTTCGCATTGACTCCGCGCGCTAGTGCCAAGTGCAGCCCCCAAACCGCTTGTCCCCGTGCTATAGGCCGAATAGGGGAACCCAAACTTGGGCCCTGGCAGGGTCCGCCACTTCTTCGAGCATGGGAGGCCGCACCCCCTCACTACTACTGCCGTAGCCAAAATGACGCTAACCATTCATTGCCTGGCTATTTTTTCAATGCTTATGACATTAGAGGAGGTCAAACCGACGATTGGGGAAGCTCACCACGTCGGATTTGCCATCGCTCGAGGCATCATTTCCGGCCATCCTCGGGAAAAGCTGACTGACTTTACTGAATCATGCCCATTTTAAGCTCTGAAGGTCTGCCGCGCGAGCAAAGTCCAGTTGCGATTCCATTGCACTGGTATGAAACAAGGTGGTCGGATATCTGTGATGGAATTTGGCGATTGTTGTCGTCCTGAATTTCCATCGATTCACGAAGAGCGTGCCGGAGACAAGCTAGGGCAACACCGGAAATACGGAAAACCAGATGGCTCTACAGGAGAGTAGGGTTCCTTCGTCTTCGTACTCGTGCAACGGTGACTTCTTGGTTCCCCGATTTGTTGAAATCAGTGACGGAGGTGAGGTGATGGTAGGAAATCTCTGCACCAGGCGCGAGGAGACTGATTAGGGGAATCACTTCCCACATTCACCTAGCTTGACCTTAGGTCATCAAACATAGTAACCATTGGTTACTATGGTGGCCCGTTATAACATCGACCTCGGTGTCTATCTCAGGCAAACAACCGGCGATCGTATGGGCGTCATTGCCGTTGTTCACCGAGTCGGTACCAGCTGGTCTGGCGAATGGTTTTTCCAATTACGGTACCTGGGGCGGCCAGCAGGAATGAGGAGAAGGGCCGTTTCAGAATGGAGCTCGAATCTTCGGGAGAAGGACCTGGCCAACTTTGAGCTGATCGGAACATGGATCTCAGCACAAGCCTTGCTGGCAGCTGGTCCGCCTTCTCTCAAGCCAAGGAAGCAGCCGAGGGTTCCGGCTTGGATGAGCGGAGCAGGACGTCTGAATCAGCTTCGATTGTTTGAAGACTCTTAGGTGCCAACATTACGACAAGCGGAAGCAAAGAGGTTTGATGCCTTTGAAAGAATGGATGGTCGCTCATGCCGTGAAGTATTGAGCTTCTTCACGGGGAAGCCGCCGGCTCTACTCGGGCCTTCTTTTCTCGTCGCCCAGGTCTTAGGTGACAGTTGGTTAGCTTCTGTTCGTGAGAGGCTAATTATTCGCGATCGGATCCCAGCCGGTCTGGTCACGAGCGGCATTCATGGCGATCATGCTCTGAAGGATGCGGTGTGCCTCGTGCCACATCTTCTCGGGCACGCGGTCGCAGAGGGTGTGGGCCTCGCCCTCCTGACAGTCTAAGTCACCGTTCCACCGCGCTTCGACAGGCATGTCAGTCGCAGCAGCTTCAATCGCAAGAAGCCGGTGCAGGATATCCTCAACGGAGGGAGCGGAAGGCTGTGGGAGAGCGGTCCCACCATGGGAAGCCTTGTCTTTGGCCTGAAGCGAGGTCTCCTGATCGGTGATAGGTGACATCCACATGAGCCCGAGTTTTTGCCGGAGGAATTCGGTGACCCAGGCTTGATCGATCGGTGACATCTCGTGGGCTTCAATGGCAAATTCATGATCGTGTACCCACAACACGGTCGCACGATGGACACACAGCGCTGTGGACCGTTCGGGGACGGACACCTGCAGGGTCAATTGCATACCGGGTATCACCGGCATCGACCCCGCCACTCGCCAGCCCAGAGCCGTCAGATCTAAGACGGTCCCTTCTGCGAGAAATACGTCATTTCCATACAACACGGGCCAACTGACCGGAAACCGACTATAGCGGCGCACGGGATTCGTCCTATTTGACATTGGATGCTCCTTCCGCTTGTGTCATCACGCTGATAGATCAAGCGTAGCGGCAAGAGTAGCCGAGCACATTCCTCGAAATATGTCCCCCGAAAGAGGGGGCTAATGCTGAACACAAGTCGTCTTCACGTGCCGGAGTTACCAACATTCCGGCTGACAAAGGATAGCGCACGCTCTATGTGCTTCCTAAAAGGCCAAGCAAGATAGTGCAATTGGCCAGGATTCGTCCCCGTGACCGGCATGGGCGCAAGAACAACAAGATGGAGAGGGAATCTTCTATTGGGCCCCCTTAGACCTGAAGTCACATCGACGTTTGCAGAGAGCTCCGCCTATTGCGTGTCGACGTGCTTCTTGCGCAGCAGCCGTGGGTTGAAGTGAGGGGCTTCCTGGTACAATCAGAGAGGAACGGTCAGTCTGAGAACATCGAACAATAATCATGATGCGGGCGCGCGACCCCGTCATCACATGATAGAAAGGAAATGCTGCCATGTGCCGGCTTGCACGCAGAGTGTTAGGCGGTTTCATCCTCCTGGCCATAGTGGTAGTCAGCCTCCCGAATTTCGCACACGCACTTCCGCCGGTGCAGGGAGAGGTTGTCTCTATGACAGCCGGGATTCCTGGAACGATGGTCATCCGAGATGATAAAGGGCAGCTCCATATTCTGAACCTCACGCAACAAACTCAACTCGGTGGCCGGTTTAAGGTTGGCGACAAGGTGCTTGTCTTCTTCAGCCCATATGGCGTGAGTGCAGTACAGCTCCAAATGGGAAATCGTTAGCCTAGTTGTCCTGATTGATGACTGTTGAAAAGCGTCTACTTTTTCCGAAGCGCAGCAAGGAGTCCTGCAACTCCTAGAAGCCCTCCCAGGATGATCAAGAACGATGACGTGTCGGGCAGACCGGTTTCCGACGGAGGAGGCCAATCAACGAAAATCCCCAGCACGATGAGCATACCGCCGAGCGCTTGCATAACTTTCCAGCGGATGGTGATCCGACGATCTGTCTCGTGAGCTTCTTCTGGCTTCTTCTCCGACATACATCCCCATGGGGCCGATCCACCATAAGCATGGCGGCTTGAAGCAGTGACGGTCAAGGGAAAGTCATTCGTTGCGGCGCGACAGCTGTAGCCTGAAACCAGCGTTGGATGTGTGGCGCTGCGCTTTTTCCCAAGCGCTTCTCCTTGCCGTTTGGTCCCTGTCTTTTCTAGAATGAATCTGCTCTAACATGAGTCGGGTGAGGGCTGTGTGAATCTTCTAAAGCGATTGTGGCACTGGTTCTGGGGACAAAGCCTGCTCAGCAAGGTCGCCATCATCGGCCTGTTTGCTGCCTTTGTCCCATTTGTCCTCCCGACGGTCGTGGCGTGGTTCAGGCCGACCATGATTCACGTCGGCGTGGCCTTCTACGCATATGAACGGGGAATCCAGCCACAGGGGATGAATTCACTCTATTTTTTCGAAAGGCGCAATCTGGTGTCCCACTGCAGCATTCGCCGTGAGGAGCAATCTGTCCCGAGCGGTCGTGCGAAGGCGCCTGATCCGCAGGCCTGGGTGTTGATCAAGCTGCTGCTGGAGAATGTGTTCGATCGGGATATCACGAATCTCCAGGTCGGTGTGAGATCTCCCGCGATCAATCAGACGACGCAGCTGTTGACTGCCCCAGCCAAGCTCGCCACGGGCAACAAGGAAGCCCCGCCCGATGACAAGCCCTTGTATGTCATCTCGATCAGCAAGATTCCAGGCGCGAGCTCGGTGGTTGTCAGTCTGAAGACCCCAATCGATGAAAGCTTGCGCGACTTTATCTATGTCAAACGCCGGCCTGTGACCATCCAGGTTCCGTATGTCTCGGCGGATCAATTCAGACAATACCCGCCGATCGTCTCGCGCACGAATGCGGTCAAGATATTGAATCGTGAAGGGGTGTTGCGGACCGGCGACGAGGCCTTCGCTGACGAAAAACTCCAGGTGACGATGGTGCCGCCCAATGAGTCGAATTCGAAAGAGCAAGAAGTGTCCTATCGAGCCCTTCCTCGCGCCAAGGTCTGCTCGGAAGCAGAAGCGGGCGTGTGGTGATCTTTTCACTCAGGCGAGCGGAGTCGAACCAGGGAACAAAGCCTCCTGCTGATCAGGCGCTGTGAGGTGGACCTTTCGCAGGCACAAGGCTCCTCGCCGCTGACCGACCGGCCAGCCAGCCCGTTGTCCAGGCCCATTGAAAATTGAACCCGCCGATGCGGCCGTCGCAATCGAGCATCTCGCCGACCAGGTAGAGTCCCGAAACCAGCTTCGACTCCATCGTGCGATAGTTGATTTCTTCCAATGGCACGCCGCCGGCCGTGACTTCCGCAAAGTTCCATCCTCGGTCCCGTTCAATAGGAAATCGGAACCTCGTGAGAGCACTCAGTAACCGCTCTCGGTCACGACGCGAGATCTGAGCCACAAGTTCCTGAGGATTGCATGAACAATGGCGACAGAGAGAGTCGGCAAAGCGATCCGGGACCAGCACCGACAGTGTTCGAGCCAGTGAACGCCTGGGATGTTCCGCCGCTTGGACGACAAACCACTCCTTCAATGCTTCCGATGTTCTGCTTGGAACAAAGTTGCCGTAAAGATCGACTTGTGCGCCTCGGTTCGTCGCCAAGGTCCAGAAGCGGCTGGCGTCCATGACCACGGGGCCGCTGATCCCGAAATGGGTCCAGAGCAGGCTCCCGGTCCGTCGATCGACCGTTCGACCACCTACCAGAGTGGTCATCTCCACGTCGTGCGATAGGCCTGAGAGCGTTGTGTGAAACATGGAACGATCGAGTACTAGGGGGACCAGGGCGGGAACGGTCGGCGTCACGCGATGGCCGAGGACATGTGCCAGTCGATATCCGAATCCGTCGCTGCCGGTCCTCGGCAACGACTGGCCGCCTGTGGCGAGCATGACTCGGGATGCCTGCGTGGCGCCGTGACTGTGCCGCAGCAGAAATCCTGCGCGGGACGTCGACACTTCGGTCACACGATGGCCCGGACGGATGATGACACCGGCCTGCCGGGCACGAGTAAGCAATGCGGTGAGGACCGTCCGCGCGTCATCGGTGGTGGGAAACAGCTTGCCCGTTGGTTCGCGCTTTAAACCAACACCTAACGACGCAAACCATGTGATCGTCTGTTCGACTGAAAATGCCGCGAGGATATTTCGGATGATATTTCGATTCCCGAAAAAATCTTTTGGCGTGACAACCTTGTGCGTGACGTTGCAACGCCCCGAGCACACGTCCTGAACTTCCGTCTTGTGCGAGCGTTTCCGCCGCAACGATCGCACCGGTCAGTCCGGCCGCGCCGGCTCCCACAACGGCCACGTTCACCACATCGTCAGTCATCACGTAGTCCTTCGTGCTCTCGTCAGCTGGCCATTTTCCTAGTGTGTGCGTGAAAGCTGAGTTATTAGGCTCGTTGCGACCTTTCAGACAGCAACCCGAACGCTTTTACTGCGAGTTACTCATCACACTCGAGATACGTTGTTGTCGCTCTTTATCGTTGCTCCCACCGTCCAGCTTTGTCTTAGTTTGATCCTCGCACTTGGCTTGATGGGGTTGGAGCGGTTCTCTGCGCGATCCGCTCATGCCGTCGAGTCCAGTGCGACTATTTCGGTTTCTCAGGCAGATGGAGGTCGGGACGGCGGGCCCATGCCCGGCGACATAGATCTTACAGTGCTGAACGATCGACGTAAACAAGCACAAAGGGAACTGAGTGCCGTCCGAGAATCGATCTCATCCGAGAGCGCTGCCGGCGCTGTTCAAGAAGAGCAGCTGGAACGGCAGGCGCTGCTGGAGCAGATTGTCAGGGGGTATGATGAGCAACTCAGTAATATCGGCCGGCTGTCTGCATCGAGGCTCGGTATGACGCCGGATGTCGCAAATCTGGTGCGCCAGCGGAGTCAGGCCTTTCTGATCACCTCTCTTATGTTGCTGAGCGTTACCTGAGGCAAGATTCCATAGATCGTTGATCTGGTTTCAGCTCTTGCCCTGCAGCCTCCGAAAGTCATGAAGCAATCTCCACTGCAAGTGCTTCTCGACGAATTCGGAACTCAAGCTCGTATCTTCACGGTGAACTATTGGCATGAAACTGCCCCTGACGTCGATCTGAATGGAATCGCAAGCGAGTTGCATTTCGCGATCGAGCAGAGGTTCGCGGAAGCAGGAATGAAAGTACTGCAGGCCACATGATTGGTACGGCATTAGAAATTTTTAACTAACCGTTAACACGACGCTAATCTTGGAATGCTACATATGATCCTCATTCGATATCGGCAAGGAGGGATGCCACATGACCTGTGTAAAATGCAAAGGGTTGATGATCCAAGAGCGCCAACCGGCGGTGTCTTCCAGTACGATTATCCTGCGCTGTCTCAATTGCGGCCTGATCATTGATCCCTTGATTGAGCAGAATCGCAGCAACCACATGCGAGCAAAAGCGGCCTAGTGAGACGGGGTATTCTTTAGCCCGCCCGGATGCTGTGCAATTTATTTGCGTGGACGGAGTGGGCGTCGCGTGCGCAGTCAGATCGAAAACTCGGCCCACAAAAAGGTATGGTCGGAAGGCTCTTTCGCTCGCCGCGGCTCGACGTCCACATCCGCCTTCACGCACTTTTCCGCCAGCGGTGCCGTGGCCATCATGTGATCGATGCGCCATCCTTTGTTGGCCTCCAGTGAGCTCGGCGCACGGTAGTCCCAGAAGGTGTATTGTTGACGAGTTGGGTAGAGTTTCACAAAGACATCCTGAAATCCCCAGGCGACCGTTTTATCATACGCGTTGCGCGCGGCCTCGTGGTAGCAGACATGGTTCAGATGTTTCTCCGGACTGTGGACGTCCATCGGGCGTGGAGCAACGTTCATATCTCCGCACCAAATAGCCGGGGCTTGCGGCGAAAGGTGGGCCTCGAAGTAGTTCCGTAGTCGTTCGTACCACGCGAGCTTATGAGCGTACTTCGGCGAATCGATTTCGAACCCCTGCGGTACGTACGTATTGATGATGGGAATTCCATCGATGAGGACTCTCAGCAGGCGAGAGTCCTCGGGGTCTCCACCATCATCGAATCCGTAGAAAACCGCTTCCGGCTTCTTTCGGCTGAGGATCGCCACCCCGTTATAGGATTTCATTCCTCGAAAGGTCGTCTCATATCCGCTGGGTGCCAGCGCGAGCAATGGAAACTCGCCATCCTGGACCTTGGTTTCTTGGAGACACAGGACATCCGGCTGATGTCGCTCGAGCCATTCGACCACGATCGGCAAACGTTTGCGCAATGAATTGACGTTGAACGTCGCGATTTTCATCCCAAGCGCGCTCCCATTGAGTCGGTGCATCCTAACAAAAGCTGTCCAAGGCAACAAGCGGTTTGACATCACCACCAAGTTCTGAGAGAGGTTTCTTCTCGTTCCAGGGGTATCTTTGGTGCCCGCGTATTCAAGAGCGGGACCAAGTCTGGAAGGATGTAGGGTCCCACGGTTGCGATGATGCCGAGCCGCAGTCGCCGGTTCAGTGGATCCTTGCCTTGAGCAGCAAGGATCGTGATTTGCTCCGCCTCTTCCACTTATGCGTTGTGCCTGATGGACGATTTGCTCCCCGAGCGAGGTCAGTTCAATTCGGTTCCGACGCCGCTCGAAAATCGTCGTGCCCAAATCTTCTTCCAGCTTCTTGATCGCTAGGCTCAAAGCCGGTTCAGTCACAAACACTCGTTCTGAGGCATGGCCGAAATGGCTACAGCGGCGATATAACGAAGTTCGGTGAGGGTCATCAGTCAGGTCGACGAGAGAAGATTGGTTGATTGATTTGCCCAACTAATCGTCCCAACTATCATAATCAATTGGAATACATTGGCGACGTTAGACTTCTATCAGAGACCAGAGACGCGGAGTGGCTATTTGGAACGCGATGGATCGGCCTAGCTGATGACTCCATCACGACAGAATGTGTTGTTCGAAAACAAGGCTCGATCGGTAAGATCAAGATCCGCTCTATCGGCCACTGTCCGGTCAGCGGCAAAGGGGTCACCGACGCGTTGAAGATTCTGATGGGGCGTACTTGCATCAATATGGCAAGATAGGTAACGTTGCGGTGGACGGAGCCATTGTGCCGGCATTGGCCCAAGGCTATGGCGGGGGCTCAGCACCTGCCGATGATAAGGGGAAGAGCCGTGAAACCGAGTGGTGGAATGGCCGTATATGCGAAGGTGAAAGAGCATCCTCCCCCTGTCCGGATAGTCGAGAGTAGAACGATCGTCGATAGAGTCGTTGATCCACATGTATAATGTACAACCAAAGCGCAATGATATTTGTGTCACTGTACGAAGGGAGGAGATGAAGATGAAGAGACGGAATCTGACGAATTCGATACCCGTGCGTGTATGTATGGTGTTGGGACTGCTGTTGGGCTTCGCTTTCGGCGAAGCACAAGCGGAGGAATACAAGCTCAAGATTCCATTCGGTCTCGAAGAGACTGGTGTGGTCATTCCGGCCGATAATCCTTTGACGAAGGAGAAGGTCGAGCTAGGCCGGCTGCTGTTTTTTGACAAGCGGTTATCGCAAGACAACACCATCGCCTGCGCGAATTGTCATATCGCGAAATTCGCGTTCACGGACGGCAAACCGGTTTCCACCGGCATCCGAGGCCAGAAGGGTGGTCGCAGCGCACCAGCATCCTTCAACCGGGTGTTCAGCAGCGCACAATTTTGGGACGGCCGGGCCGCGACATTGGAAGCTCAATCCGTCGGTCCGTTTACGAATCCGATCGAGCACGGCTTTGCCAACTACGATGTGATGAATGCGAAGATGATGAAAATCCCAGGCTACCGGAAACTCTTCAAGCAAGTCTTCGGCGATGACACCATCACGACGGAGAGAGTGGGCATGGCCATTGCCAGCTTCCAGCGCACCGTTCTGTCCGGCAACAGCCCGGCGGACCGGTTCGATCAGGGAGGGGAAACAGGGGCCATTCCAGAAGCCGCTCAGAGGGGCCTCATCCTGTTCCGTGATAAGGCACGTTGCACAAAGTGCCACTCCGGGTTCAATTTCACCGACGAGAAGTTTCACAACCTCGGCATTGGCTGGGACGATAATAAAGTAGATCTTGGCCGTTACATGGTTACTCAGAACCCTGAGGAAATTGGCGCATTTAAGACCCCGACCTTGCGGGAGATCGCTCGAAGCGCTCCGTACATGCACGACGGGCGCTTCAAGACTCTTGAAGAAGTCGTCAATTTCTACAACAAGGGTGGTGTGAAGAATCCCCACCAGGACAATCTCATTATTCCGCTTGAGCTGACGGATCAAGAAAAGCATGATCTGGTGGAATTCCTCCATACGCTCAACGGCGAAGGGTGGCAGCACGTCTCCGTGCCGAAGTCGTTTCCGAAGTAATTCGACCCGTTTACGATGAGAGGTAATCGGAGGGCCATCGCGAGATGGCCCTCTTTTTTTATGTGCGGGGTAATGATTCCTGATCGTTCATCTGTAGGAGATACCGACGTAGGATGGCCTGCTCAATACGGGAGCGTCCCCGATCTGGAGCTGGGAATCGGAGGACGAGATGTATCTTGCCGGATTCCGGGAGTTGAACGGTGATGCGCGGTTCCGGAGAAGGCGCCTCGAGGAGATTGGCCTGTTCCAATAGCTTCATCTGCCGTGCCGCTTCTTCCATGAACGGCGCACATTCGATTTTTGCCGCCTCCAGGAGGCCGCGCTCTGCTCGCTGCCAATCCTCGTCGTTCTTGATCGGTACGACCACCGTATAGAGGCCGTATTCCTGCTCAGGGTTTTCCTTGACCAATGCGTTCGTGAACAGCAGGCTGTTGGGGAAAATCGTAACACGTCCGGTGTAGAGATGGGCGGACTGGCCGGGGCCGATCTCCAATAACTTCGTCGCAAAGACATCATGATCCAGCACCACTCCACGGTGGCCCGCGATTTGAATCCGATCACCGACGGCATAGACCTTCCCGCCCACTCGAAGCGCCGCGCCGCTCCAGCAGAGGAGCAACTCTTTCGTTGCCAAGACGAAAGCGGCAGCCAAGGCGACGAGCGAAACGGCAAAGGCTTGCAGTTCGTGAGCCCAGATGATCACGAGACCGATAAGAAACGCGAAGACGACCGAATTTCTGGTCGTGACCACCCAACGGCGTTTCGATTCCATCGAGAGCGTTGGATTATGGGCGATCCAACGCACGATCAGCGACCTGACAATGACCAAAGTCAGCAATAGGATCAGCGACTTCAACCCGTCCAGCGCGACCGAACTGTCGATTCCAAACCACTCGCTTTGGGGCACGATAGACCTTTACTTGGCGGTCAGTGTTTCCCGGGTACCTGGAACACATTCCTCACGTTTCCAGTTCTTGAGGATCTTGTCTTCAGAGAACGTTAAGGTGTACCGATAGCAATACAACGTCGGTTTGGCGGCATCGGTTCCCCTGCCCATCATGCTGGTGACCGAGTGTGAAGCGTCGGCGACGATCGAGGAGTTCCACGGGGTGAGATCCTGCTCGCTGAGTCCGAACCGATAGGTCCAGAGACTGTCTCCGCCCAGAGCCGGGGTCTTGGCCGTGTGTGGGGGGCCCAGTCGCTCCCGAATCTCCTCCTGTGTCAGCCGACCAACCCCTTTCTTGAAATAGGTATCTCGCCAGGGACTGCCACAGCCGGAAAAGCCGATGGCCAGAGCGACAAGTAGGGCGCCAGAGACAAGAGTGAGAGCCTTCTGGATGGCGAAAGAAATCGAGACCGACATGCTATCGCCTACGCTACACCGGACGACCGGTAAGTGCAACTCCACACGCAACCATCCGCTATCATCTGTGAGGGGCGGCCGTCGTCGGGCTGGATTTGACCATACGTTTTCGGTACCTTATTATCGGTTGAGGTCTCGTATGGATGTCCGACGAATTTTTACCGCGTGTATTGCCGGTGTCGTGACCCTTTCTCTACAGGCAGGGTTTGCAGCGGCGACCGAAAGCCGGACGTCCAAGCCCGAATCTGTCCCACCAACCTCCCTGAAATCTGATCCTCCTTACGTGATGGCGAAACCGCCTGGTTCCACCGGGGATCCCAAGCTTGGAGAGAGGAGTAAGTCGCCGACCAACGGTGGCGCCGCGAACCAGCTGGCTGTGTCGACTGCGGCCTCTTCTGACATCATCGGGAAAGATGGTGCGCCGATGGTGCTGGTTCCGGCGGGTGAGTTCATCATGGGAAGCGAGAAGGGTGATGAGGACGAAGCCCCTGCACACCGCGTCTACCTCAATGCCTTCTACATCGATAAATTTGAGGTGACGAACGGACGATTCGCCAAGTACGTCGAGGCCATTCAGAGTGAACCTCCATGGGGATTCACGGACAAGGAGACGCCTATGATTCATGCCGAGCGTCCTGTCCGATGGGTGAGCTGGATGGATGCGATGAGCTATTGCCTGTGGCTGGGAAAGCGGCTACCCACGGAGGCCGAATGGGAAAAGGCGGCACGCGGGACCGATGAACGGACGTATCCGTGGGGAAACGATCCGCCGACTCCGGTCCATGCGGTCTATGGGTTGAAGGAAGGCGGCGCCGAGACGGTGTCGGTCATCGGCAATCACCACATGGGGCAAAGTCCGTACGGTGTGCAGGATCTGGCGGGTAATCTCTATGAATGGGTCATGGACTGGTACGCCGACAACTTTTACAGCAATAGTCCCGCCATCAATCCGCGTGGACCCGGTGAGGGAACGGCAAAAGTCCAGCGGGGAGGATCCTACATCAATACTCCGTATCGGCTGCGGTCGTCATTTCGCACGAAGGGCGATCCGACCGAGCAGGATCCGAATGTCGGCTTCCGCTGTGCCCAGGATGTTCAGAAGTAGCCGTAGCCCCGCACCTCTCCCTGCCCGATCGCACACCAACGCTTGTGAAATCTCAGAGGGCTATTCGAGTATCAACGGGCCGCGTGTTCGCGGCACGGAGCCAAGGGAGGAGCCGGTGAAGCAATATCGTGTGAAGCCTGGCGGCAAACTTTCGCTCAAGGAATTCGATCCGGACGACACCGGTGAGTACAAGAAGAATGAACAAGGGAAAGCGAAGGCTAAAGCCGAAACGGCCAAGCTCATTGCCAGACTCGATGGACTCCAGGAGCGTTTGTATGCCGACGCGACACGATCCCTCCTGATCGTGCTTCAGGGGATGGATACGAGTGGAAAAGATGGGACCATCAAGAGCGTGATGTCCGGTGTGAACCCGCAAGGCTGCAAGGTGGCGGCCTTTAAGGCTCCGTCCAAGGATGAGTTGTCCCGCGACTTTCTGTGGCGTGTGCATCGCGAAGTGCCTCCCAAAGGGTACATCGGGATCTTCAATCGGTCGCACTACGAGGATGTATTGATTACGCGGGTACATGGGTGGGTGTCCGATAAAGTCCTCAAGCGCCGCTTCAACCAAATCAAAGAATTCGAGGAGCTGCTGACCGAAAGCGGGACGGCCGTGCTCAAGTTCTTCCTTCATATCTCAAAGGACGAACAGAAAGAGCGGCTGGAAGCCCGCATCGCCGATCCGGAAAAGCGCTGGAAGTGGAATTCCGGCGATCTGGAGGAACGGAAGCTGTGGGATGAGTATCTGAAGGTCTTCGAAGATGTCATCTCGGCGACCAGCGCTGAGGAAGCGCCCTGGTACGTCGTGCCGGCGAATCGAAAGTGGTACCGCAACCTCATCGTGGCGGACCGCGTCGTGAATGCATTGGAGGACATGAAACTCAAGACGCCCCCGGCGCCGAAAGGTGTGGATTTCACCAAGCTCAGGATTGTGTAGCGGGGTATCAGGGCGGAGGCGACCGGTCAGTGCCGCGATTCATGCTTGGTCACGGGTGAGGCACGAAAGAAAAAGGAGTGTCATACCTCGCCTGTGGACCCATGCCGGCCGGCATCTGCTATGCATTACGGATCGGTGCCTAGAAGAGCTGCATGCCCCTTGACAAGGTTCCTTAATGAGCGTAGGGAAAGAACCCGCGGCCCATCTATCAATCGAAGTTCGAGAGATCGGGTAGACCGCGCGGCTGCCATCCAGGTCTCTCGGTGACTTCATCGCGAGAGGAGGTGGAGATGAACGACGCGACGCCACCTGGCCCATCAGGCCCGCCGATGCAAGGGCGGGTTTCTCGTCGGTCATGCTAACCAGTTCTTCGCCGGCTGTGCCCGATTGGTACGGAGAACCCTCAGAGGGTGAAAGCCATTCTTGAGCGGAGAAATGTTCGGTAGCATGAGGAACACAAGTACCTGGGATCGACGAGGTCTCCCCTGATTGGAAACCTTGCATTACCAGACATCGTGCGGGTCTTTCGGGCCGCCACATTCTAAATCAGAGTCCAGGCGTCCTAAGCGCCGAGTTGCGGGCGACCTCCCACCGTAGTGCAGGGTCGCCCGCGCTCTTTCTGAACCTTCATCCGCTTTGATCCGTCGGCATCCCTAAAACACGCCTGTAATCTGTTTGTCAGACGAGGTCCGGAAAGTCGGAGATAATCCCGTCCACACCGAGCACGTTCATCTTGCTAATTTCAGCAGGCTGATTGGCAGTGTAGGCGAACACGACCAGACGGTCGTTATGCAGAGCAGTCACGAGCGGTTCAGTCACGGTGTCGAGGCGCAAACCGACGTGAGTGGCGTGAAGTTTGGCGGCTGCGGCACAGGGATTCATGGGTAGCCTCGAAAAGAGGATCATGGTCTGCGCGTTCGGATTGACCCGTCGGACATGTTGAAGTTCTTCCTGTAGGAACGAGGCGTAGACTACAGGTCCATTGAAGCCGTTGGCACGGACGGTCGCGCAGACATCATAGGCCAACCCCCCGGCCTTCAGCTCCAGAATCAGGCCGATTCGACCGCTCGCGGCCTTGAGCACATCGTCTAAGGTCGGAGGGCTCTGGCCGCCGCCGGCATCCAGTTTTCGAATATCTGGAAGAGTCAGCGCTGATACACACCCGCGACCATTCGTGGTGCGGTCCACCCGCTCATCATGGAGGAGGACCAGCTCATCGTCGGAGGTTCGCCGAATATCCACTTCAGTGAAGGCGCAATGGAGCGTGATCGCCTGCTCGATGGACGCCAGGGTATTTTCCGGTGCGTGCCCGCAGGCGCCGCGATGCCCGATGCGAAGGACCCTTCGGTTGGGGCTTTCCTTTTCCATGGCTCTGTCCTACCATATCGCGGTGGCCGAAAAGAAATCGAAAAGAGCATCGCCGCCCAAGGGGGTGAGACGGCGTCGGAAACCGGTAGGAACCTCCACCGGCCTTGCTGCGGCTGAGTTGCAAGCTGCCGCACCGCCGGGTGCCGTGTCCGAGCTGCATCAGGCAATCGAGCAGGATGGAGGGAAAGTTCTCTCGATCTATCGAGACCCCTATGGGGGACACTGGCTGGTCCAGGCCGCTTTGCCGATCGATCTGGTCGAGCCGACACCGTATCAGCGAAATCTCTCCGACACGCATGTCCGAAAGTTGGAAGGGGTCATCGGGAAAATCGGTCGCTTTCTCGACCCCATCATCGCCGTGCGAATCCCAAAACCCGACCATGCGGCGAGGTACTGGACACCGAACGGCAACCATCGCTTGTCCGCCATGCGGACCCTCGGTGCAAAGAGCATCATCGCGATCGTGGTTCCAGAAGCTGCTGCCGCCTATCAGATTCTCGCGCTGAATACGGAGAAAGCGCACAACCTCCGTGAGAAAGCGTTGGAAGTGATCCGGATGTATATGGAGCTGGCACAACTCGATGACGCAACGGAGGAAACGTACGCCCTGGAGTTCGAGGAGCCGGCGCTGATCACGCTGGGGCTCTGTTATGAGGAACGGCCTCGGTTCAGCGGCGGGGCCTACCATCCCGTGCTGAAGCGGGTGGAGGAGTTCCTGAACCAGCCGCTGCCTGCCGCTCTGAACCTTCGTCAGCAGCGGGCCAAGAGCGTCCTGGCGCTGGATGATTTGATAGTCAAACAAGTCGAAGCCCTCAAGGCAAAGGGGCTGACCAGCCCCTATCTCAAAAGCTTCGTCGTGGCCCGGGTGAACCCGATTCGCTTCCGTCCCAAGGAAGCCCCTCCCTTGTCATTTGACGAAGCGCTCGATCGCATGACCCAGGCTGCGATCAAATTGAATCCCGAAAAGATCAGGATGGAAGACGTGGCTCGCTCAGGCGGCGCACCGGACGAAGGCGAATGAGGGAGGGCATATGCCATATGTCATTCTTGGCTTGTCATTGATACTGTATGGACTCAGTCTAAACCCGTCGGCGCTGGCCGACGAGATCTTGCGCATCGCGAAGATTTTGGAGCGTCCTGCGGACTATCAGGCCAAAGTCGTCATGGTGGAGGGACGGGCGAGCGATGTGATGGAACTGCCGCCTCGATTCAGGGTGCATCGCTGCGCCGGGGGACCTGTCTACGACGCGCAACTGTTCCGACTTCTGGATGAGTCCGGGTCGATCCAGGTGGGAGTGGCCGGGACCTGCAAGCCGGGCGCGATGCAGCCGGTTGTCCAGGACGAACGGTTGCGCATCCGTGGAGTCGTGGTCGCGGATGAAAAGGATCCTCTAGGGATTCCCGTCATCTACGCCGACGCCATCGACCGCGTGACACCATAATCTGAATCCGCCGTTGAAGAACGCCTCGGTGCCGCATGATGCGGTTCGGAGGGTCAGAAGAAGAGATGTCGCAACGAGGATCTCCTGAGTGAGATTGTCGATGATTCAATTCGGTTCCTAGACTCACTTACGTGTCAGGGCTATACTGCCGACGAATTTGCGGTCGTCTCAGCAGATTGGTCGGCATTCCACGGATCTCATCATGGCGCTTAAGCTTCACGCGAAGTGGCTTCTCTTGGGAGTGATGATGGCCCCGCTCACGCTGTGGGCCGATACCAACCTGGATTACCAAAATCGTGGCGACCGCTTCGAAGGAGTCAAGCCGAAACCGGTCTCCGGTTACGACATCGAAGTCATCTCCGTCCTAGCCGACTATCAGGAACCGGCCAATCAACTGCCGGATCAACTCCGGGTTGGGTTCTACCTCCAGAGCCAGACTCCCGTTCAGCTCACCGTTCGGGAGCAGGATTACCGGCTGTACTATTGGCTCGACAGGGTGACACCGGCGAAGGGATGGCAGGCCAAGTCGGTGAATGAATACACTTGGCCGACAGCCGCAGTGCTGCGACAACTGGATCAGAAACTCAATCCCTATGAATTGGGGGTGCTGATTCGCCTCGGAAGGGACACACCGGCCGAGAACGAGGACATCGCGCCGGCGATCCTCTATCACGCGCAGCTGCCCGATAAGATCGGTGGCTATCTGTTCACCATGAAGACCAACGGGGATGCAAGGCTTTCCTGCAAGGTCCTTCGAGGAAAAGAATCGGCCGAGCTCATGACGCAAACATTCCGCCGAATTCCCGGCGGCCGGCCGTTCACCGTGCGGTGGGATGCGAAAGGCGCGCAGGAAGGCCAGTATTCTCTGGTCTGCAACGGCTACTTCCTTGATACCAATCAGCCCCTGCATCAGACCGTGCGGTTCTTTCACAGGCCTGCAGCACGGTAGCAGGCAATCGATGCCTGAGTGCCGGCCATGAGCGACATCTTCATCAGCTATTCCAGCAAGGATCGCCTCTGGGTTGAGACCTTCGCCAAGGTATTGGAATCACGCGGCTGGTCTGTCTGGTGGGATCGCAACATTCCCACCGGCGGATCGTTCAACAGGGTGATCAGACAGGAGCTTTCAGCAGCGAAATGCGCGATTGTCCTGTGGTCTCAGCAGTCCGTCGAGTCCGAGTGGGTCCAAGCCGAAGCGGCTGAAGCCAAGAAACAAGACAAGTATCTCCCCGTCAAGATCAATGAGAGTGAGATCCCGCTCGGCTTTACCCAGCGGACATTTCAATCCCTGGTGGATTGGGAAGCAGGCGTCGAGCATGCCGGCTTCTCTCAGCTCATCAAGGACATTGAACGACTCGTGAAGAGTCCGCCGAGGCGAGTTGAAATCAGCCCCAAGCCCTGGTGGAAACGGGTTCATCCACTCTGGCTTGTCAGCTCTCCAGCCATCCTGGCGGCGGTCGTTGTCATCGGGCTCATGCGGTCATCGATTCCGGCACGGGTCCAGGTGGAGTTGACCACGGAGCGTGTGGAATTCGAAGTCGCGGCGAGCGAACAAGGCAAGACGACCTTGGGTGGATTCGATGTGCAGTCGGTCGCCATCGAAAAGTTCTCCGCACTCACCTTTGAACCAGATACCTTCGAGGTCGCCGATCCCGCGCAATATCAGGTCAAAACGGATGACTTTCCCCCATCGGCCTGGAAGCCGCTGAACGTCGACCGTGCCAACATCACCAAGGTCACATTGGGTGCTAGGGATCAGACGCGGCATCCGAGAGTAACGGTGGAGGGCCTCAATGCTGCTGAATCAGAAACCATCCATCTCGATCCCATCGCGGTGTCGCCGGGCACGCACGTTACGTTGGCAACGCGGGAGGTACACGGGGGAAAGAAAGAGGGGGTGACGCTCCAGGTCACGGGCCAGGACACGCTCACGCTGTCGATTCACAAACCGTTCAAGCTGATCGCGGACCACGCGGAGCTGCCCGACATCGCATTGCCCGTTCGTCAACAAGACGAGCTGACCTATCGGGTGAAATTGCCGGAGCAGGCGTCCGAGGTCAAAATTATTGCCATGCCCGGTGGTCCGATCCTCTCGCCGACCTTTGCCACAGGCCAATCAGTGACGTCGTTTGCCAGCGGCATTCCTGTGGTAAGCATGGACTTTACCAAACAGGATTCATCCGGCGAGCGGGTCAGCGCGCTGACCGGACAGGGGACGATCAGCTTCCCGGATTATCCGC
>JARFPM010000147.1 GCA_030444405.1 Nitrospira sp. | reverse complement strand
ATGACCGGATCGGTGGGAAGCAGACCATCCTTTTGTCACTGGTAGGATTGGCCCTGTCGATGGCAACCGTCTTGCTTGTGGAATCACGTCTCCTGTTTTGGATCTTCGGACTGTTTCTAGGCATTTTCGTCGGACCGGCGCAGGCATCGAGCCGTTCCTACCTTTCTCGTATGGCGCCCGCGTCTCTCCGCAACCAGATGTTCGGACTTCATGCCTTAGCCGGGAAAGTCTCGGCTTTTCTCGGGCCGCTCGTCGTCGGTTGGACGATAGACTGGACCGGAAGCCATCGCCTGGGCATGAGCACGATCCTCTTATTCATAGTGGTCGGATTTCTCTTGATGCTCAAGGCGCCATCGGATTGTAAAGGGGCAACCGGTGCTTCCACTGGATGATTTCAGTTCTTCAGCGTGCCGCCCCTCGTCAGTTACGCTGATTTTGCCATAGCCAGAGGGGTCGGTTCATGACCTTGCACTTTGCCATCAAGCGCTGACCCCTCTGAGCATAAAGTCAAGGACTGACTCCCAGTTCATGTTCCTGCCGGCGGGTATATCGGAAAACAAGATTCAATCAAAGCAGACCAGCCCGATGAGGGATCGAGAAGTAGTCGGCCGACAGCGCCGCGGCGGCCATGACGAATCGGAAGAGAAGGTGAACTGCGACATGTTCCCTCACGTCGGATCTCTTGCCGTCATGTGGGGGCGGGATGCGAGTTCGCCGCCGTCCGGTGGCTTCTCCAGGCAGAGGCCTGAATGCGAAGTCTCGTTGCTTCAGGATCAACAACGCCTCGCAGGAAGAGCAGCCGATCCGTGGTGCGCGACCGAATGACCAGAGTGCCGATTCCGAAGTACTCCGCGACGATCCCTTGTTGGACCGTGATGTCACTCACGTCGTGTAGTGGAATGGATTGAATCTCACGTCCCGTATATCCGTTTCGCACCGTCAGCTCATCCCCCGTCAGCTCGTAGTGCGCCCAGCGACGCAGAGTGACGGCACAGGCGATGAGCAAGCCGGCCCCCACGATCCACATCTCCCAGCCATCCACACCAAACCGGAACAACAAGACGCCGCGTAGCGCAGTCACGGCGCTCAACAAATAGAGCCAACTAAACTGTGCCCATGCAGGATAGGCTTCCCAGAGCATCCGATGGTCCTGTTCTGTCTTTTCGGCAAGGTGAAGCATCGTCATCGTTCGACCTTGGTCGCCTGTGCGAGACCCTTGATCGTTCGGCCCGTCAAGACGGAGGCATCCCATTCCTTCATCGTGCTGTTTCGGTGATCGGAACGGGCCTCGTCATCTCGTTGCTTGGTCAACAGCCAATGTCGAGGGGGTTCCTTCATCCGGATCAGCGCAAAGCGCCCTCGCAGTCGTCGGCCCTGCAGGATCACATCGAGTGCACCCGTTTTTCACATGTCCGTGAGCGAATCCCTATCTCTTCAACGCCTCACGTGCCTCGCCACATGCCAAGCAGGTCGTCGCCGTGGGCACGGCCTGCAGTCGAGCCACCGGGATGTCCTTGCCGCAGCCCTGGCACCGTCCGTACGAACCGGATTCAATTCTCGTGAGCGCGAGGTCGATGGCTTCAATTTCCCTCTTTTCCCGTTCATCCAATCTATCGAGCAACCGCACCATCGTTTCGGTCTGTCCTCGCTCCATCGCTTCGCGTTCGACATCCGTCTCGAGCCACAGCAGATCCTCTTCAGTCTGTGCGACCTGACGAAACAGTTCCCGACGCTGCGCAAGAAGTCTGGTGCGAAAGTCTTGTAAAGGCAGCATAATCCCCTTCCTCCTCTGCTAAAGAATCGATGGCGTGCTGTGCGCGTAGTTGCAACAAGAAGATTAGAGCATTCACAATGCCAGGTTGGCTGAGAGATCAATGAAAATAAATGTGAGTGCAATGACAATAGGTTATGGTCTTACGCGAAGGTAGGCACAGAGAGGAAAGCTCCTTCTTGGGGTATTTTAGGCCATGGGGAGCAAGGTCATTGTCGCGAATTGCTTCAGGGAGACAACGGCGCATTACCTTCACGACAGTGATTTAGTGGGGTCAATTAATTTAATGGGGTCAGGCTCCTTATTGGTCGGTTGTTGGCTTGCCGCCGTTCAAAAGGAACATCTGAGCGCCGGTGACAAGGCCCTGTCCACGGATTGCCGGATGACCCGTAGCGGATGCGTCGCGGGCACAGGCGACCCGGAAAAGAGGTACCTGAAGATTCCGGATTGCTGGGTATCCTGACCGCGCATCCTGAACCTCCAGAAGGGGTAGCTAAACAGTTTTGCCTCTCCACTCCAGGGCACCGGGACAAACAAGAGTGTTTCCGCAACCAGCTAGAAATGATAGCCGATGCCACCGGCAACGATATTCACGCTATAACCGTAAGATATGTCAAGTCCACTCCCCAAGAAATTGCTGCGTGAGATATTTGCGTAATTGTATTTCCACTCCGTGAACAGTGAGAGATTCTTATTCGCGCGATACCGAATCCCGACTTGCGTGTTCAGTCCTACATCCGTGCCGGAACTGGAATCAGTGCCATTTGAAAGGCGGGAAAAGAATACACCGAGCCCCACTCCGGCATAGGGTTCGAACGCCCCTATTTTATAGCGGACTAAGGCGACCACCGGTGCCCATGTCAAGACGCGATTCGTCAACCCTGGCAGCGTCGCTACGACTTCGGAGCCTGCTATCGGCGCCCCTGTGCTATCCAAGTTTGTTATGGCCCACGCTTGCTGCTTAAAATGAGGTGTTGCATTGAACACCTCGGTTTCGATGCCCAGATCCACGTCTAACGCCTCCACATCAAAATAATACCCTAGTTTCGCTCCATACATCAGGGAGTTTTGCAGCGTAAGGTCATTCCCGGTGGCGATAGCTGGCGATCCAGATCTACTGAACTCCACGTTGTTAGCGTCATTGGGCAGGTGCGCTCCAATTTGACCAGCAACATACATTTCCGCCTCTACGGGGCGGCTGAAGAGCAGTAGGGCCAGCATTGCCATACCTACGGCACAACACCCGGCGACCAAGCGCTCACGTCTCATGATTCACCTTACTTTCTCCGGCGTCTACACCGGTAAAAAGATAAAGATACTGATACGTTTCCCCCTGCGCGATACTGCGGAAGCAAGGCGGTTGCCGAACTCTAGACGACTACATAAGCATATGTCAATTCACGTATTTGAGCGCGCGTGAGGTGTGTGGAAAAAGACTGGAAGGCGAAAGACTGCGAGGGCGTGGGGCAATAGGCAGCAGGCTGGAGACAGTCCTGAGGGGAATTACGGAACACCACAAGGGCTCCCACTCCTTCTGGAAAAGTGATCTACGGGGGTCTGACCCCCTATTGGTTGTTTGCTTGCCGCCGTTCAAAAGGAACGTCTGAGCGCCGGCGACAAGGCGGGCAAAGCCCTGTCCACGGATTGCCGGATGAACCGTTGCGGATGCGGCGCGGGCGCAGGTGCCCCGGGAAAGAGATACCTGAAGATTCCGGATTGCTGAGTATCCTGACCGAGCATCCGGAACCTCCAGAAGGGGTAGCTAAACAGTTTTGCCTCTCCGCT
>JARFPM010000081.1 GCA_030444405.1 Nitrospira sp. | reverse complement strand
GCTCGTTGCCAGCTGAGGGGCGTACAATGACCGACCGGTCATTGCACAGGAACGTCATCGGAACAATGCGGCAGAGGCACCCTCGGCCTGCAGGAGCGGGGCATTCTGACTCTGCCCCACACGAAGGCCGGTCATGTGCAGTATGTCTATCTGAATGAAGAAGCGACGGCGATCCTGAGGGGGTTCGATTCGTGGCAACGGTCTACGTGGGTATTTCTGTCTGAGAATCCAGCCACGAACCTGGATCAAAGGAACTTGTACACGCGGATCTTTGTCCCGGCAGTGCAGGCCCTCAAGCTGGAAGATGTGACCTGGCACACCTTGCGGCATACCTTCGCCAGTCGGCTGGCCATGAGCGGCCAAGCTGAGGGCACTATTGCCGCCTTGCTGAGGCACAGCAATACCGGACTGGTCCGGCGCTATGCCCCCCACCTGAAAACCGCTGTCGAAACGGTGGCGAGCTTTGGCAGGCCTGTTCCGGTCCGCCCTCAGACACCCCAGGCGAATGGGATAGAGGTCCCGATTTCCAACGGAACCATGACTAAAACCGTGACAGGGGAAACTGTTGCGGGGGGGACCGTGCGCGAAGTGGTTGAAAATGTTGGAGCGGGCGATGGGATTTGAACCGCACTCCGTCGCTGGATCGGCTCTGAAGCCTGCCTCCCAGCTCCTGCAGAGGGGGCCAGCCCCCTCGCATGCTCCCCACGAAAGGGGCTCACCCCTTTCGAAATCCCCTGTCATGGGTTCAAATCACGGCTTGGGAAGCTAGGACTCTACCACTGAGCTACGCCCGCTCGCTGAAAGGCATCCTACGCGGGGAATTAACCGCAAGTCAAGAAAACGGTTTTCTAGTTTCAACGCTTAAGTTCCACAATTGCAAACTTCTTTTTCCCGATCTTGAGGCGGCGTTGTTGGTTACGTTCAAAAGAGATTAACTTATCGGGATTTGTTTCTTTCATGCTGTCTACTTCGACTCCGCCTTGAATGATCAATCGCCTTGCTTCACTGCTGCTAGAAACCAAGCCGGTCCTAGCAATCAATCTGGCAAGCTTAATGCTGCTGTCATGAACAACGTCAATTTCTGACATATCTTCTAGTGTCAGATCTACGCGTGTGTCCGGCTCGTCCGGAAATTCCTTGGCCTGAAATTTCTGCTGAAACGCAATTCTCGCCCGCTGCCCGGCTTCCGTTCCGTGATAACGCGCCACGATCAATTCCGCGAGTGTCTGTTTAGCCTCCATGGGATGGAGGGTTCGAATGCGATCCAGGCTTTCTGTCGTCAGCAGCTCATAGTACCGATACATCAGCGTGTCGCTGATCGACATGACTTTTCCGAACATGTCACCCGGTTTGTCTTCCAATGCGATGTAATTTCCGACACTCTTACTCATCTTCTTGACACCGTCCGTGCCTTCCAGCAACGGCATGGTGATGACGACTTGCGATTCCTGTCGGTAGTCGCGTTGCAATTCGCGCCCCACCAAGAGGTTAAACTTTTGATCCGTCCCCCCCAGCTCCACATCCGCCTTGAGCACGACGGAATCGTAGCCTTGCACCAAGGGATACAGGAACTCATGGACACTGATCGGCTTCTGTTCCTGATAGCGCTTGTGGAAATCGTCGCGCTCCATCATCCGTGCCACCCGGTAGTGTGCGGCCAGCTGAATCAGTCCGTCGGCCGTCATCTCACTCATCCATCGACTATTGAACTCAATCAGGGTCTTCGCCGGGTCGAGGATCTTAAAGATCTGTCTCTGGTATGTCTTGGCATTTTCTAGTACTTGTTCTTTGGTCAATGCTTTACGAGTCTCAGATACGCCGGTTGGATCACCGATCATTCCCGTGAAATCACCGATCAGGAAGATGACTTGGTGACCGAGATCTTGGAAATGCTTCAATTTATGAATCAGGACCGTATGCCCAAGATGAAGATCCGGCGCCGTTGGATCAAATCCCGCCTTGACGCGCAAGGGGCGACTCTCCGCGAGCGACCGCTTGAGCTTCGCTTCCAGCTCGACCTCTTGGATCACCTCGACCGCCCCGCGCTGAATCAGATCTAGATGCTGGCTGATGTTCGTCATAACCCCTATGGCTCCGTCGGTTGTTAGGAATGCGCCGCCGAGACCATCACGAATGGCTTGATCCGATCGAATTTCTTGGAACCGATGCCTTTCACCTCACGAAGATCTTCGATCTTCCGAAACCCTCCGGCTGAGGCTCGAAATGCGATCATCCGTTGCGCAAGCACTGCGCCGATCCCGGGCAACGACTCCAGCTCACCGGCACTTGCACGATTGAGGTCGAGTTGTGAATGAATCGCTGTTTTTGATGGCTCTGCCTGAGCAACAGCATCGAGGTTCGGACCCTGCACGTTCCGACTGGACGAGTCGGCGCTATGGCTCTCACGCTCTTCTATTTCCGTGGCCTGAGAAGCGACGACCTTCTCGGTCGCTGGGGGGATGTTTGGAACCGGCGGCTGTGGAGTCCATCGGACCCAGAACACCACACCGATTGTCATGGACAGCAAGCCGAGTTTCAGAAGCAGAGATTTGATCACTCTCGCGCCCTCTTCCGAATAAGGTGAATGGCGGAGCCCCCGACGTCCTCCATCGCCTCCATCATCCCCTCGGCGAATGTCGGATGGGCATGGATCATCCCGGCCACTTGAGACACGGTCGCTCCGGTCTGCATCGCCAAGGTCGCCTCATGAATGAGGTCAGCGGCATGCGCTCCGAGAATGTGCACGCCCAATATCTTGTCGGTCGACGCGTCCGCGATGACCTTGAAAAATCCCGTAACATCTCCTGTCGCTTGAGCCTTGCCCAATCCACCATAGCGAAACCGCCCAACTTTCACGCTCCGTTTAGGATCTTGGCCCCCTACCTCGGCCCGTTCTCTGGCTTGTCGTTCAGTCAACCCGACCCGTCCAATCTCAGGCAGTGTAAAGATTCCGGCCGGGATGACGTCATAATTGATTGTTCGCCGGTGCCCGAGAATATTCTCCACAGCCACCTGTCCCTGGGTCGATGCGACATGCGCCAACATTGCCTTCCCCGTCACATCACCGATCGCATAGATGCCTGCCCGACTCGTTTCCATCCGATCATCAACCAGAATTTCCCCGCGCCGCCCAATCTGAACACCCGTCTGCTCCAATCCGATCGCGCGCGAGTTGAATCCCCGTCCGACCGAGACTAGCAGCTTCTCGACTGCCACCGCACTTCCATCGTTGAAATGAGCGACGACCATGTCTGGCGACCGTTCAAGATTCTCAATCGTCGTTCCAGGCAGCACCGAAACACCGCGTTTCTTGAGCTCACGCTCCATCGTGGCCGAAATTTCTTCGTCTTCAAGCGGCAGGACACGCGACTGCAGCTCGACCACCGTGACCTGCGTGCCAAGCCCACTGTACAAGGATGCGAATTCGCAGCCTTCGACACCGCCGCCGATGATCAAGAGACTCGCCGGAACGTGCGAGAGATCGAGCATCTGTTGGCTGGTCAGAATCTGTCGTCCAT
The DNA here is from genome assembly GCA_030444405.1 of Nitrospira sp. GTDB lineage: Bacteria > Nitrospirota > Nitrospiria > Nitrospirales > Nitrospiraceae > Nitrospira_D. The sequence goes on along the minus strand of JARFPM010000081.1, from coordinate 18,277 downwards.
CGATCGGGAATTGCGGGAGGTTGGGCCAAGAGGAGCCCGTCGCGATCACGAGCGCATCGGCTTGGATATCCAGGTGACTGCCGTCCGGTTTGGTAACCGTGATGGTCCGCTCATTCTTCAGCGTCCCTTGTCCAATGATGTGCTCGATACCCCATTCCTTAAACAGCGTAGCAATCCCCTTTACCAGCGAGGCCACGACCTTATCTTTTCGAGAAACCATTCGTGCAAGGTCATAGGCGGCGGGCCCTTGAAGAACCAGCCCCAACTCGTCGGCTTTCTTGAGCTTGTCACCGAGTTCCACGACGGAGAGGAGGGCTTTGCTTGGGATGCAACCCCAATTGAGACAGACACCCCCGAGCTTCTCCTTCTCGATAACCGTAACCCGAGCCCCAAGTTGTGCCGCACGAATCGCCGCGACATAGCCGCCTGGTCCGGCGCCAAGAATAGCGATGTGGGAGTGAGGAGTCATATCAAGGTTGACGTGACGGTTGTGGTCTAATGGGAAAACGGGAGGCGCCGAGACTCAACCCGAACTTCAGCATCAACCTTTCTTCTGACTGGTCAGGAAGGCTTCGTATTGTGCGGGGGTCATGAGTTGGTCAACTTCACCCGGATCGGCAAGATCGATGATCGCGATCCAACCCTTGCCGTAGGGATCGGAATTCACCACTTCAGGATGATCCTTCAAATCGGCGTTAATCTGGCTCACCGTTCCGCTCACCGGCGTATAAATCGTAGACGTCGTTTTCGTCGATTCCACTTCACCGATCTGTTGGCCGACCTTGACTGAGACGCCCACTTTGGGCAGATCCAGGAAAACGATATCGCCCAAGGCATCTTGCGCAAAATCACTGATACCCACAGTCGCTCGTTTCCCCTCGAGGCGAACCCACTCATGCTCTTTGTGAAATCGCAAATCGGATGGAATCATGTCGGCTCCCTATGAAGAACGTCCGGATTGAGTACAGGCCGACCGAATGGGCCGCACGTCCTGGCCTCCACTCAATGTCAGCCGTGATCTTCTAACTTTTCAGGATGGTAGTTGGGGCCGACCGGCGTTGTCAAGGAACGATCTGGACAGAGTCGAAGGAGAAAATCAAGGGGAGGATCGTAGACCATCAAGCCTGAACCGGTTCCGATCCCGAAGAGGTGTCGGTAAACAGAAAACGGAGGAACAGCACCAGCGCTGTTCCTCCTAAACGGGACTGGTCGGAACTTGGAGGCAAGGAGATCCTTGCACTCCGACACAGGAAGGTCAGCGGAAAATCTCCATGCCAGGGAAAAAATATGCGACCTCGAATTGTGCGGTTTCCGGCGAGTCGGAACCATGCACGGCGTTGAATTCGATATTTGTTCCGTGCGCTTTGCGAATGGTCCCGGCATCGGCTTTCGCCGGGTCGGTCGCCCCCATCAGCTCGCGGTTCTTCTTGATGGCATTGTCACCCTGCAACACGAGGACGACTGCAGGGCCGGAAGACATGAAGGTGCAGAGGCTCCCGAAAAAAGGGCGGGCTTTGTGTACGGCATAAAACCCCTCTGCCACCGCCTGAGACAGGTGAACCATCTTAATGGCGACCGGCTTCAACCCTGCTTGTTCATACCGATGAATAATATCCCCGATGACGTTTTTCTTGACCGCGTCCGGCTTGATGATGGCCAACGTTCGCTCACTCATGATCGCTATGGTTCCTCCAGATAGTTAATGCACCCCAACGGCGGTGCATTATAGGGGCGGCCTCTTCTGCCTTGCAAGCATCCGATGGTCTCACGGCAGTACGCGGCATCGAAGCTGATGCCACTCTACGATCGACGCTCGATTACCACGAGCATCCGAAAGGCGAGAAGTGACCCTGCCCGTTCCAGAGTTCGCTCCAGTCGGAGTATCGGGGCCACCAACCACCCCGGCAGGAAAGACCCATACTCGAACCCACCGCTGAGTGGGTACGCGATGTAGGCTAGTCGCCGGATGTGTGTGACGGAGAATCCTGGATAGCATGACTGGAAGCGAGGGTGATTCCGTTCGAACAAGATCGTCGCAACGGCTTGATTGGCGTGAAACGGTCGGCGGTCGGCCTGAGGAGGTTTGAGGACGAGCGGGTCTTCCGTACAATCAAACGGCTCTGGATGCAGCCACCGATAGATCGGCCACGACGCCCACGAGATGTAGGGATCCATGACGATGATCCTACCGCCGACTCGGAGCGCGCGCTGTGCTTCATCAAAAAAGAGGGAAACATTTTCAATATGATGCAACGAGTCAAACAGGACCAGATTGGACAGCGACTCTGACTGAAACGGGAGTCGCTGGGCATCTGCGACTACGTTCAACCACGGTAGTACCACTACATCACTACAATAGACTTCCGGCATGTGGGCTTTCAGATTGCCCGTGCCTCCTCCGAGCTCGACCGTGCGCCCAGGCACCAACCATGCGATGGTTTCCCGATACCAGTCTTCATACAGCCGTCGGAGCACAGGTTTCTGCTGCCACACAGCCCGATGCCGATGCAGGACTTCCTCAGACATCACACGGCCTTGAGCCGCAAGAATCCATACACCGTCATCTTCAGCAACAACCACCCGTGCGCACATCGCTGAATATTGGTGCTGCCATAGGACCGCGCTTGATATCGAATGGGGATCTCCACTATGTGCAAGTTCAATTTCGATGCCCCGAACAACAGATCAAAATCTCCGAATGGGTCGAAGTCGCCGAAGTAGTGCCGATTGGCGGCGATCCGCTCATATTCCTGTCGGAACAAAACTTTGGTCCCACAGAGCGTGTCCTTGATCCTCTGGTTCAAGAGCCAAGAGAACGCCAAGCCGAAAAACTTGTTGCCGATCAGATTGAGCAGACGCATGGCTTGCGACTCCATGGGATAGACGAGGCGACAACCGTTGATGAACTCGCCTTTTCCGCTCGCAATAGCCTCGTAGAATTTTGGAAGAGCTTCTGGCGGCATCGTCAGATCCGCATCCAGAATCATGAGCACATCACCGGTGGCATGCGCAAAGCCTTTGCGCACCGCGTCGCCTTTCCCCTTGCCGTCTTGAACCAGGAGCTTGATATCCTTGCCGGGATAGCAGGCCATCAGGCGACGAATCTCCTCCGGCGTTCCATCGCTCGAGTGCCCGTCTACAAAAATGATCTGTTGGCGGCCTCCGAATCGCGGAATCCGCCTGACCGCCGCCTCGATATTGCCTTGTTCATTCCGACAAGGAATGACGATCGTCGTCGAGTACGGACGCTCCGGTCTCCGCAGGCGCGGCCGGGCCACTACATAGTGGCTCAAACACAGGGCACGGAAGCCGGGCAGGTAGGCGAGCAGGTTGTTGCATAAGGAAGAGAGGAGCGGAATACGCTTCGGCAACAACAATCGCTGCTCCACCTTCACCACATCGAAATCGGCCAGGTACAAGAGGTTGACAATGTCCGCCGGCGAGAGCCAACTCTGTTCAGGTTGCGGCATTTTCATGCCGACTTTTTCGCAGAGCCGGAGGACGGGCTCCCACAAATAGTTATAGTACGACACAATGATTCGTGTATGCGGCTTACAGGCTCGATGCAGCCGCCCTAATGCAGCCTCGACATCGATCAAGTGACCGACCAGGTTGGCAAGAATGATCACGTCGAACGTTTCGTGAAGCTCCAGAGTTTCTGCATCCCCGATTCGAAACTCCAGCGAGGGGTGCTGACGAGCCGCCTCTTTGACCATCTCCGGACTCACGTCAATGCCGACCCCGCGAGCGGGCTTGACCGCGGCGAGTAGAGTCCCCAAGCCCGAACCAACCTCCAGCACGCGCAAACCTTCGGGCACGAGGAATCTGAAATAGCGGACCTGATCCTCGTAGTAGACCCTGGCTTTCTGTTCCCAGAAGGCACGTTGACCGGCGTAGGCATCAAAGTGAGCCCGGATTGCTTGTTTCTTAGCATCCGTCTGGCACTGACTCCGAGTTTGAAACGATTCGGCAGCCACGGCAGAAGTCAGCTCCGACGAGGTTGGAGAAAATGATGACTTATGGACTCGAGCCGATTGCATTGATACCCATGCAGGAGATATTGAAAACCAACCGTATCACTAGATCGACATAACCGCACGTGATTTCAAATGCTTATACATATGCTCGATTGGTTGGAGGCGCTAGAGGGGCACGACAGCCATAGAGCCGATCCGGTCGCCGTATGTATCTGTAGAGTGGCACCCAGGCGCACGGATATATCAGAGGAGCTTGTCGAGCTTGCGACGCGATGATCCGGCCTTCGTCGTCGGGACATTATGAAGGAGTTTGAGCATGCAGAATTTTATCGTCTTCTTTGCTTGTATCGGCTTAATGATCGTCGCTTCTACCTTATTCATAGACAACAACTACGGTAAGTCCTGTCAGGAATCCTGTCTCTATATCTAAGATGTGTGGATATCACTCCTATTCCAGGCAGCCGATCGTTAGAAACTTGGCAAGGCTTGAGGATGAATCAGAGGGACAGGCTGGTTGATGGAGCAGATCTGCAAATCGGAAACGAGGAAACTCTCAGAACTTTTGGACGTGCAACATCAACGATCGCATTCGAGGCCATATTGCTTCTGAATGGATTCCGCAACACCCGGAGGCTCCTTAGTGAGGAGTGCGCATGTCGTGAAATTTCCGACAATCTTCTGTTTGCTCCTATCTATATAAGTCCAATCGACGATCTCCGTCTTGGTGAATGAGTAAGATTGTCCCTTCTTGACTGAACGAAGCATCGGGAGGTTGTCGATCCGTCCAGACCAAATATCCCCTTGTGATTTAAGATTGGAGACCCACAGATATTCTTGATTGTCGCCTTCGCTCACTCTAACCTTGACCGAATACTGGTCAGTGTTGGGCGGCGGAGCCCCGGCTTTTCGAAGAAAATCTTCCAAGCCCGCGCGGGCGCGCTCCATGGCTTTCTGCATTGCGGGATCCTCATCACTCATGTCGACCGCACGGTCCTTCTTGGCCTTATCAGTGAATGATTGCGAGAACGCAACAGGCGATAGTATGAGAAGTGCCCACAGGGCGACGCTCAGCATCACAAGTCGCTGCATGCAAGCCTCCCGAACCCTACTGCTCACCGCGAATGATGTGAGCCCGCTGTTGTTCGCACATATTGAGCCTGTCCGGACCGCAATGCAACATCGTTCCCATCTGCTGGCTCTCACAGAACCGCTGCATACACCCACCACTCATCTCCATCTCCGGCAGGAAGAATTCATCTGTTTTCTGTTACTCTTCCGACATGTCACCTCGCCGCCGTAGCCGTTCTTCTCGCTCCCGCCGTCCTCATCCATTGAGGTCGATGGCGCGCTTCGCTCATCGGCGGTGGCAGAATCTTTGCCTGTTTCTTGAGGCCGTCGGCCGAACGCCACCCGCAATGCGGCTCGGCATCAGTGCCCTCCTGCTTTTCGTAATCCTGTTGGGTATCAATTGGGCCTATCACACGTACTACAAACCGACGGAATTGTTCTTTCCGGTAGAGAATGCGCTCATGAAGAGCCCCCGCGAGACATGGCGGGAATACGGTTCGCTCTTCGAGGTACATTCGACAGCCATTATTACACCCGAATTACTCGCCGCCTTGGCTCAGGCAGAGGGCTCCGGTAATCCTGTGGCGCGAACCTACTGGCGGTGGCGCTTTATCTCGTCGAATCCTCTCGAATGGTACCAACCAGCCTCGACGGCAGTCGGCATGTTCCAAATCACCGACGGCACGTTTCAAGAAGGGAAGCGCTACTGTATCCACAACCATGTAGTCGTCGAAGACGGGCCGTGGCACAACCTCAACTCCTGTTGGTTCAACAGCCTCTATACCAGAGTCATACCAGGCCACGCGATCGAGATGACCGCCGCGCTCCTCGACCGTCAGGTGGCGAAATTGGTCGGAGATCGACCGGCGACGTTCCAAGAGAAGCAGGACCTGGCCGCGGTCATCCATCTCTGCGGTGCCGGGGCGGGCCGTGACTACGTGAAGCGGAACTTTCGTCTCACGCCCCACCAACGCTGCGGCGACCATGATGTGAGAACCTATCTGCTCAAATTTCAGACATTTACACAGCAGTTTGCTTTTCTTAAGTCACATTGAGGACCAATCCTGTGCACTAAGCGCTCAATACTGAGTCGGTTCGATAGACGCACAGAACAGAAGAAGGAGTTAGCAGGGATTGACGGATGCAAGCGCGACCAACGAGGATTCCATATCGGTCAGGATCTGGGTCCGGCTAGGCTCGGCGGTGAGATACCCGATGAAGCTGTGCCCACCGGAATAGGTCGGAGAGAGCAGAAGCGGACTGTTTCCCCAATTCGTGTTGGCCGGCAGCGTGTCGGACAGGACAAGGCGAATGACATTGACCAAGGCGTCGGTGCTCGAGGTGCGATAGAGTCCGTTCCCTCGTACCACATTGACCGGAGTGGCGACTCCAACGATCTTGAGCGTGCCCGCAGGCGGACTCGGCATCTGACCAAATACGTGATCAAAAGATGCATTGCTGTACAGATTGCCCTGAGAGTGTGGGACAACGAGGACGCGACGGCAGGAGGGTGACGCGATCTGTTCCCGATAGGCTCCCGCATGGCGCTGGATGGTGGCCTGATCGATTTGATTGGCAGCGGTTATCGGGCCTTGCAGTGCTTGGGCGATCACGTCTGGTGTGTAGAGACCCAGTCCTTCCAGACCACGCCAGAAATCTGTCGGCGCTAAACCGAGCCGCTGTTGGCCCGCTTCCAGAAAATCGTTCACGGCGCCGGAGGTTGGATTGATATTCAGGAAGAAAAGATGGCACATGGCCCGAATGGTCGGTGCCATCGTCGGGAGCTTATTCAGAAACTCTATCTCCAGCTTCCCGCCGTTCAGCCGGGCTTCATCCAGCGTCGTCGTCACACCGTTGACAAAGTAAATGGCCGTTCGAGGGGCCGCCTCAGTCTGACAGGCGAGTTGCGGTGGGAGCTGCGCGACAGCGTGAGCGGACCAGCTGGTTCCCACTAGGATGGCCAGCGGCAGCACCAGGGACCATCGGATTCTTTTTACCGACATGCCGTCACCCATTGGTCTGCCGGCAGCAAGGGAATGTTCTCCGCCTTCACCTGATTATCTGCCTTCAAGTACGCGTCAGAGCGGCTCCTCGTATTCAGAACCTGGGCCCGCAGATCGACGAAGATCGTATGAAAGTCACGGGGGCGCCGCGCCATCAGACATTCTAAGGCCCGGAACCGTTCAGTCGCATGAGTGAGTGACAGCGGTTGACTGTCTGCGTCAATCATCGATGACTGGACAGCCTTCGCATACTGGCGCAGGGCCTTGTTGAGATCGGCATTGGCCTGGCCGGCATAGGTTGTATCGATATAGCTTTCGACGTCATCACGAACCCCGTTTGCATTGGCATCGACCCCGGCTATGGAATCCGTAGTGGTGGACGGGGATGGTTGAGAGTTCTCTCCGCTGCAGGAGACGAACACACCTCCCAACAATCCTATCGCGCCTATCGCGGCAAGAAGAGAGAACGCTTGTCCGCACCACCTACGCATTGGCGTCCAGGGTTATCAAGAAAGTAGACGCACTACTTTACTGGGCGCTGAAGGGAGAACGCAACCCTCGCACGTGACATAGGTATTCGTGGTATGGTGACCGCAGTAACTTGGCATTGTTGTGCGAGGGCGCGTCTTCGTGGGTTCAGATGGACCGAAAGCATTACGGAAGACGGTCTTGGCGGGCGCTGTCGGCAACGTGCTGGAGTGGTATGACTTCGCGCTCTTCGGCTACTTCGCTCCTGTCTTGTCCGTCCTGTTCTTTCCTTCTTCCGATCCATCGGTGTCGTTGATCGCCACGTTTGGTGTGTTTGCCGTCGGATTTCTCGCGAGACCGCTGGGCGCGCTGTTTTTCGGATATTGGGGTGATACGCGAGGGCGACGAGCAGCCTTGGCCTGGTCCGTCATCCTCATGGCGATTCCCACCTGCTTAGTCGGCTTATTGCCGACCTATGCTCAGATCGGCCTCGCGGCACCGATTGCGCTGACGGTCCTCCGTTTTGTTCAAGGATTCTCAGTCGGTGGGGAATTCACGGGATCGGTGACATTTCTGGTCGAACATGCCGCACCGAGCGAGCGAGGCTATATCGGCAGTTGGGCCGGGTTCAGCGCACAGATCGGCGCGCTCTTGGGATCCGGTGTCGGCACGGTGGCAACCGCGAGCCTCACGCAGGAGGCGCTCCACGAATGGGGATGGCGCATTCCGTTCATGACAGGAAGCGTCATCGCGTTCGTCGGCTGGTATCTTCGGCGGCGTATTCCCGAATCCCCGGCTTTTCAGCGGCTGCAACAGGAAGGTGTGGTGTCCTCCTCACCGGTCCGTGAGTTGCTTACATCGCACCGTACACCGCTCCTACAGGTGATCGGTCTTGTTTTGCTACACGGCGTCGGGTTCTACAGCTTCTATGTGTTTCTCCCCACCTATCTGACCAAAGTGACTGATCTCCCGATGGGCACCACGCTACTGATCAACACGGTCTGTATGGCACTGATGGCGATTCTGATTCCGCTGATGGGAAAATTGTCTGATCGTATTGGCCATCGCTGGGTATTGGCCGCCGGCGCCGCTGGTCTGGCCCTCGGGACAGTCCCGATCTTTTCTTGGTTCAGCAGCGGTCATCTCGCTCTGATCGCTGCCGCCCAAGGCTTGATGACGGTGTTCATATCGGCCTATATGGGTCCGTTCTTCGCCATCGTGGCGACTCTCTTTCCAGTTGCTCGCCGCTACACAGGCCTCTCGATTTCGTACAACATGGCGTCGGCCTTGTTCGGCGGAACAGCACCCTTGATGGCGACGATGCTGATGGAACGGAGCGGGAGTTCGCTTGCCCCCGGATGGTATGTCACCCTGTGCGCCGTCCTGTCGTTGATCACACTATCCACGATTCATGAAGAGAAGAAAGGAACCACCGAAGTTCCAGTTGGAACTCATTGACAGTGGCAACTAGAGATACGGTATCTTTCATAAGTAAGGCGTAGGACGCATGGTCAATCAGACGATTTCACCACCCACCCTTTCCGGCCCACCGGTCTCCCGTTGGTGGGGATGTTTTCCCGAACTTCGCCGCGACACCCTCGGCTTTCTCTTGCGCTGTCACGCCTACGGCGACGTGGTCAAACTCCCGATGGGTCTTGTCCTCGAACTGTTCTTGCGGCAGCGTGACGCTGCCATGTATGTGCTGAACCATCCCGCAGACGTCAGGCATGTGCTGGTGACGAATCAAGACAATTATCGGAAGGCGCCGGTCCCCCCTGTCGAATCTCGGATCTTTGGTCAGGGCGTGCTCCACACGGAAGGCGAGACCCATCACCGTCAGCGACGACTGTTTCTGCCTTTCTTTCACGGAAACCATGTGACTGCGTACACCAACCTGATCACGGGCAAGGCTCACGACATCGTGGGACAGTGGCAAGATGGAACGACGGTTAATATCGAACATGAAATGGCACATCTCACCCTGTCGGTGATCTGGCGCCTGCTTTTTGGACGGGACGTTGAGTCCGAAGCCGAGCCCATCCGGGAAGCGATTATGGTCGGTCAAAGCTTGATCAAACTACAATATGACTCCCTGCTGGCGAGTTTCACTCCTCTGTGGGTTCCGACGAAACTGCATCGCCGGTTCACCCGCGGCCACCGATCGTTGGAAGCCATAATCCATGGGATGATCGAGGAGAGACGTCTGGCGCCTCATCAGAATGATGACGTGCTGGCGTTGTTGCTTGCCGCGAGAGATCCAGAAGGCCGTCCGCTGAGTGATGACGAGATCCGTGACGAGTTGGTGACCTTCTTGCTTGCCGGCCACGAAACCACCGCCAATGCGCTCACCTGGACCTGGTTTTTGCTGTCGCAATTTCGATCAATACGGGAACGGATCACTTGCGAATTGAACGAGGTGTTAGGCGACCGTCTTCCAACCGCAGCGGATATGCCTCGCTTGCGGTACACGAAGATGGTTTGGGAGGAGTCGCTTCGGCTCTATCCTCCGGCCTGGAGCCTCCATACACGTGTCGCCCATGCTGAGGACAGGCTTCCATCGGGCGCCGCTCTTCCACCCCGTGCATGGGTCTTCATTAGTCCCTGGAGTCTGCACCGCATGCGCGCTGGTTCCCGGATCCCAACCGATTTGATCCTGAGCGGTTTTCGGAAGAAGCAAAGCGGACCCGCCCACCGTTCAGCTACATCCCGTTCGGTGCCGGCGGACGTCGGTGTCTCGGAGAGTCCTTTGCAGAGTTGGAAGGTCTGTTGATCTTGGCGACGATCGCGTCAAAGTTCCGCCTGCGTTTGGTCGAAGGTCAGGCGATCCAACCGGAACCTGTGATGACTTTACGTCCTAATGTTCCGGTCCTGATGACCGTTCAACGTATCGGGATCTCGACACCCCATCCCGCCGTGGTGTAGACGGCTGACTACCCGCCTCTCCCCTGCTAGGCAGCTCCTTACTGATATGGTACAACTCACGTCCGATTGTGGATGCCATTCGAATAGTAGCCAACCGACAATGCGCACGAGACCACACGCTCTAGCTGGCAACTTTCTGATTCTCCTCGGCCTCCTTCTACCCTTCCTTCTCTCAGGGTGCTTCTCACCGGTCACCCTCACTCGTGCCGTAGTCGCCTATGATGACGCCATTACCGATTCACACTCCAAACAGCTGCTGATCAACATCGCCAGAGCGCAGCACCATCAGCCGATTCACTTTACCGGCGTCTCCAACATCGCGGCAACTTTTGACTTTAGTTTCACGGCCGGCGCTACCCCGGCTCTCGCTGGTATGGCTAGTACACAGATCCTGCCCTTCTTCAGCGGAAGCGTCGCCGAGAATCCAACGATCAGTATTGCGCCGATCGAGGGGGAAGACTTTACCAAGCGCCTTCTTACGCCATTCCATGAAGCGAAAATGATCTTGCTCCTACGACAGGGGATCGATATCGATCTCCTTCTGCGACTGATGGCCAAGGAGCTCCGATTAAGCCACAGCGACGGGGCCATCGCCTACCGGAATAATCCTTCCGACAAGACCGGCTATGAAATGTTCAGGCGAGTGGTCCTCCACCTCTCGGCCATTCAAGACCATAACAGTCTCTACATCGAACCCCTCTACGTCGAACGAACCTGGACGATTCCGGCAGACTCGGTGACGGCGGAAGGATTCAAAGCGCTCGAACAGGAGTACCAGGTGGCCTATCACGCGCGGGACAAAACGTTCACGTTGCGAAAACAGGTCGAAGGCGGCGCGCTGATCACAAACTATGACCCGAATTCACTGTCCCGAGAGGAGCGGGCCCGCTTGCAGAAGGAGAACGAACAGAGACTCCCGCATGACGTGACGTTTGATATTCGTCCGGGACATTATGGCGGCGACTGGCCGCTTACAGGGGACTTTCGACTGCGCAGTTTCAACGCAATGCTGAACTTTGTTGGGCTCTCCATCACTGAAGATCCGGAATACCATGTCGATAAAGATCCACGTACTCCCGATGTGTCAGAGAATCCCATCAAGACCATGGACCTTATCGTGTCGGCAACTATTACGCCGTCAATACGACCGGGCCACAGGCCCGCTGGAACCGCGAAGCGTTCAAGCTTTTGTCGCAATTGTTCCAGATGACGGTCACCGAGGTCCCTCGCGCCGGCGTGCCAAGCATTACCATCGCCAAGTAGGGCCGGAGTCCTCGTTCTGAACGACAAGGTAGAAAGGATTACGCGTCGGCTCGATCCAGGTTGGTCTTCGGCGGGCGCCGACCGACGAGATAGATGATGCCGGGAAAGAGCATGGTCGTTCCCGGGAAAATCAATCGATATCCCCACCAGGGCAAGCTCGGTCGAAAAAATCCCAACCCAACGGTCAGCAGAATCGACGCGAGGATTCCATAGACATAGGCCGGAACCAGCGTCGTGGAATGATCTTCGCTTCGCTGTCTTGAGGCTGCAATGAATCCCTTGATGAGAAGATAGAACGAAAAGATGATGCAGGCAGTACCGTAATACGGTGCGTATTCGTGCATAAAACCGTCCTTGTTGATACCCCCACGAGGCCGTTGAGCAGGTAATGTATAGCGCATCGCCTCCGCCCTTGTCGAGCCGCCCCGCAAGGTCTTGTTGATCCATCGGTCTATCCTGCTAATGCAAGAAGCGCCATTTGACATTGTATTTTCCGCTATCTCCCCCGACAATGGATTGAAGACCGGCTGGAACTCGCAAGTTCCGTGACAACCCTTGCCCATGCACAGGAGATCTGCCTATGAAGATGTTGATGATTGTGTTTCGTGAATCACTCGTGGAACAGGTGCATGCGTTGCTCAACGACTACGAAGTGAGCGCGTTCAGCGAGCTGCACAACGTCGCCGGAAAAGGAGAGACCGGCTCCACCAGCCAGTTCTTTCTTGCCCCGACGACCAACCGAATGATTCTAGTAGCGGTTTCTGACCAATTGACTTACCGTCTCCTCGATGCCTTTACACAATTTCGATTGGAACAGGAGGCCGCCAAGGGTGACAGCGTCTTCCCACTCCATGTTTTTGTGCTTCCCTGCGAGCAGGCAGTGTAACCAAGCCTGACGCTGCCGCGAGCGACGCCGGAAACCTGTGTTCAGTCTGAGCTATCGCGACGTAAGGTTTCTAGCAACCTATTTCACGGTTTGAGACTCTGGGACCGTACAGGAGTACGGAAACGAAAGGCGAAAAATGGAGTAGAAAAACCACGGCCCCCAGCAAGCTGTCCCCTGGAGGCCGTGTGAGAGCATGCGCCTCAATGGAGCACACTCGGTGCTTTCACGTGGAGACGAACGCTACGGCCTGATCTCCCATAGCAGATAGACCAACCCGACAGCGATTGCTGACACGATGACAATATGCATGGACACACCCTCCCCTGACGTTGATCGTGAAACCTTACCTCTCGCTGGAAACCAGCGCTCTGATAATGGGTATCGTGAGATTGGTTTTCAGGCAACTGATTTCAAGGTTTTCGATATTCGGTATGCAGGATATGGCGACCGGGGGAAACGACCTCAATGTGGACTCACGTCAAACCATTGGGGGTGGAACTCGTACGATGCGAGTGTATGCTGAGGGTTATGAGATGTGGCTGTTGCCATGCATCCGACTGAAGACGTCCCAGTCGAACTGTTTGGGTGTAACGGCATGAAGTGGAATCGGTCCGATCGATCCCCGTTCACGGTAGGCCAAGAGACACCCGACGATGTCCTCGGGTGACTCGATCAGTCGGTGCACCACTTCATGGGCAAGATGCTGGGCAATCGCCTTATCCTCCGGTATTGGACGGGCACCCCGGAGCGTGTGGCCAAGAATGGTGGCCTTGGTGGCCAGTGTGAGGGGATAGTGACCAGGCCGCGCTTGCCGTTCCTCCGGCCATCGGGCGATCACGCCAGCCACATAATCGACGAGACCATGTACGCCACCATCCTTGTGATGCCGGTGCGGCGTACGTTCGGCGACGATGAACAAGTGGCTCTTGTTCGGCACTCCCAATGTTCGTTTGAGCGTTCCGAGGATCACGTCATCGATATAGGCGTTTGGGTCGGGATGTTCATTGACCAACAACCCCTCGGCTCTGGCCTGGTACGCGCAGGCCAGTGCAAGATGACCGGACCCGGCACCCATGACCTCCACGAAGAACACACTGCCCATCGCTGCACTGGTGGCTTTGAGGGATTCGATGGACTGATCCGCCAACGCCACTGCAGACTGAAATCCGAGAGAGATCGTTCCTTCAATATTGTTGTCAATGCTGCCTGGAATGCCAACCACCTGTACGCCGAATCCTTCGTAAATGGCCCGAGCGCCCCGCATACTGCCGTCACCACCCAATACAACCAATACGCCGTCATGGAGGTACGGCTCGAGATGGCGCATTGCCACATGCTGAACCGTCTCTTGTTTGAACTCCTCAAAACGGCTACTCCCGATGGGGCTGCTCGGATGGCTGCTCATGCCGCGGGTATGTTCTTCGGTTACTCGTTCGATCCAATTATTAGCGAGGCCGAGATAGCCGTGCCTGACAAAATAGACCTCTAATCCTAAGCGGTGACCGGCAGCATGCAATTCCTTTAAAGCGGCGCCGCCCCCGGCAAAATCGCCTCCGGAGACGAGAGCCACGATTCGTTTGATGGCTCGAGGTTTGAGCGTGACGCGGTCTTTTCTTGCGCGCTCCACTGTTACCCACGTATTACGGGCGACTCGCTCCCGCTCGGACAGCCCAACCGCTGTTGAGTAGCCGGACATCCGTCCCTGCTCGACTGTGAGCAGCACGACATTGTCTTGGCTTTCCTTGTAATCGCTGAATTCGCTGAACGCTTCATGGAATGGACGTTGGTCCAAATAGATCATCAAAGCCCGCAAGGTGGAACTGTGGGTATAGAGGCAGGCCACTTTGCCTTTTTGTGCGGCGCCTAATCGATGCAGGCCGTCAATGACGTCGAGATAAAGGTCGAAGAAAGAGTTGCCGGCCGGATAACAATAGAGCGGATCTTTTATCAGCAACTTGGCGGTGGAGGCTCCTACCCCGAACGCCCGCGCCGCTTCTTCGACCTCTAGGGACTTCTCCAATCCCGTGACCCAACCAAAATCCGACGATTCGAGAGCCGGCTCGACGATCGGCTCTGACGCAGAAACACCTTGCATCAGCGCCGCAGACACCCGTTCGTAAAGTTGTCTGGTGTTTGGGCTATGGCTGATGCAGTGAAGGAATGTCCGCGGATCGAGGTAATTGGTGAGATGCAGAAAATCGAGCTGTTGTCCCACAACGCCGATCATGCGGGCGAGCGCCGCCCCCACTGCATCGGCTTTGGCGACGCCTCGTTCGCGGTCCAGTTGGTTCGGCAAGCGGCATCCGACGCGATGGGTCTTGCTATCGACTTGCGATACCCCGTGACGCATCGTGAAGAACAACGTTCGCTCGCCGAGATCTCGAGGCAACAACCAAAACCGGTCGTCACCCAGTTCAAGGACAAGGCGACCTTCTGCCAGCGTGGGCGTCAGTTGAGCGCGCGGCACGATGGCCACCGGACGCCGATAGGTCGGTTTGGCAACCGATCCGATCGCAGCACGGAGCAGCGGCTGCAGTGCACCTTCCGCCAGAAGAAAGTTCCATGCAGCAAAAAACACGAGTTGGTCATCAATGAGGCTTTCTCGAGCCGACCGGTATGCCTCAGCTGTGGCGAACCCAGACTTAGCACGCTCAATGAAGGAGCGGACTTGCTTCATCTTGGTGTGGACGCGATCGATGTCCTCGCCGGAGGCTTCTATCGGAGGAGGAACGATGAGTCCTCGTTCCGATGCTCGTTGAGCAAGGGCACGACCATAGGCAAGAAGTCCTTCAACGGTGACAAAATCTAGTGGGTGACTCACAACAGATCGCTATTCTAACAATCAGGATTCATGACAACAATTCAGAGAAGCAATTCCGCATAATCTCGTTCCGATTGTTCCTGCAACTTTCGTAATCCTAAACCGATGCGCAGATTGTAGCAAGGGACGCAATGATGTCTCCACCTGACGATGAGAAACCAGCGGTCCAGGACAATTTCGGCGTCCCTTCCTAACAGGCTGCGGAAAAACTGATTCGGCCCCCTGTAGCCGTCACGAATATCGAGGGGTGAGACGACCCTGAACAGCCATGCAGGATGAGGGAGCCAGCTGCTATTTTACGAGGATCGTGCCGACTGGTAGGTGGAGAATTGCTAACAACGCCGCGTTGTGAAGAGCAGTCCCGGTGAGCCCTCAATAGGCTTATGGCATAACGACAAGCCTCCTGAACGCTTCACGCGCCGCAGTCACGATGGGAGACGGCGCCTTGTCCGGACTCCCAGCATCAAACGGCGGCTGGGGGTCGTATTCGATGAGCAGTTGTGTGAGTTGCGCCGCCTCAGGGCCGAACTCTTCAGCAACCAGGGTAAGGGCCATGTCGATCCCAGAGGAAACCCCGGCGGCCGTGAAGACCTTACCGTCGCGAACGACACGCTTTTGGGTTGGAATGGCACCGAATTGCTTCAAGGCATCGAAGGCGAGCCAATGTGTGGTGGCCTTCAGGCCCTGGAGCACGCCGGCGGCTGCCAGACCTAAGGCGCCGGTACAGACCGACGTGGTCCACTTGGTCGTGCGGTGCACCTGGGCGATCCATTCCAGAACCAGCTGATCTCCCATCACGGCTTGCGGAAATGCTGTGCCTGGCACCACGAGGATATCGGGACTGGTGGTTTCATCAAGCGTATAGTCTGCCGCCAAGCGGAGCCTCCCGAAGTCAGTACGCTTCATGCCCTTGTCACGTGCCACGAAGCGCACGTCAGTACCGAGCGTCGGCGCCTGGAGAACTTCGTAGGGGCCAATCGCGTCGAGCGCCGTCATTCCGTCGTACAACAGAATCGCCACTTGCAATTTCTTCTCTGGAACCATTCCCTCCATCCAATCCTCCTTCGGTCATCGATGTGTTCGATCAGTCCTTTAGGAACACACTCGCGGCCGATTAGAATACCATCGCATGATCGACCAAGTACCCGCACTCATTTTCCACCAAAACCAATGAGGCCACATACTCTCCTGCTTGCTTCGTGAACCATCGCTTCCACACAGTCACCACTGACAACGGTCGCCGGAAGACCGCGACAAACTCTCTTCTGGCAAAATACCCTCGCTCAGCCCGGTATTGCCTGCACAAGGCTTCCAGATATGCTTTCGTGACGATACGTTTCAGCCGGTCTGTGAAGTCCCTTGTGTGCTTGTCATGGTTAATCTCTGTCGACCCATCCGTCAGCAACTCGTGGCGTCTTGATAAGCCACAGGTCAGCAGTATAATGATTCCATGAAGCGGATCGCTGTCTGCCTCATTATCATAATTGGAGCTCTATGGCCAAGCCTGTTGCTCGCCGTTGCGGAAGAACCATCTAAACAGCCCAGCGCGAGGGAACGGTTAAATCAAATACTGGATCCGGAAGGTGGCATTCAGGTCTACAAAGACCATCACGGAAACGTCGAGAGCACGATCAATCTGCCCGACGGCGAACGAATCATCACTGTGCAGCCACCGCCAAGCCCAGGGCTCAACCTTGGCCCTCCGCTTCAATTGAACAATCGGACCCTTCAGCTCCCTCCTCCACCCCCAGCCCCTGCTCAGCCACCTGCGCCAGAGTTTCCGCAAAAGGCACGGTAGGATTCGCCTTGACGCTCCACGTTAATGCAGTCCATACTCCACCACCTATGCATATCCTTCGCATCATTCTTCTGGCAGTGTTTGTTCTTCCTGTTGGGCCGGGAGCAGCGTTTCCACCGCCTGACAGTAAAGACCTGCATGCACTCCAGGGACAGGCCAACCAGGGGGATACGGAGGCCCAAAATAGACTCGGAGAACTGTATGCGAAGGGAAGAGGGGTCCCACAAGATTACACCCAGGCGCGAACCTGGTACGAGAAAGCAGCGTCACAGGGGCACCCACTTGCGCAAAACAACCTCGCGGAACTGTACTTCGCAGGGCTCGGGGGTCCTCAAGACTACGTGCGGGCGTATATGTGGGTCAGCCTCGCAGCCGCCCACATGAAAGGTGAGGAAAAGAAGCAAGCGGAAGACAATCGAGAAGATGTCGCCCAGCGCATGACTCCCGCACAAATCACCGAAGCCAAGCGCCTCTCACAACAGTGTCAGGCAAACAAGTTCAAGGGCTGCTGAAATTCGATCGACCCTCTCGAACTCGACAGGCAATTATGCCGTCCGTTCTCGCACTCAAACTCCCTCTATAAACATTCCCCATCCCCTTGGATATAGATAACCGGCCTTTCAATTTTGTCCTCCCCTCACCTTGCTCAGCCACCTGCGCCAGAGTTTCCACAGAGGGCTTGGGTAGGAGGAGCGTTTTCTTGAGATTTGGGTTAGTGGAACTACATCAAACGGGGATGTCGAGTCGTGGCTTGCGGGCCATGGGGGAGAGCGTAGCGGGTGGAGTTGTAATAAGTCACTACGCAGGCCTGACCCCAATTCCAGGACCAGGGGTCGCGAGCATGTCAAGCCACCGTTGTGCCTTGCACGTCACAGATCGCTGTCCCTCTTTCTTCGACAGTGACCGCCACTCCCACGGCGGCACCGGCTGCGGATTAACCTATTAACCCTTTCCTCGCCTCACGTGCTTCCTGCTCCAACCCTTGAATACTACGAATTACTGATGAGACCGTCAAAGTGGCGCGTATAACTTTCCTCACAGATGGCATTTCTAAATGGAAAGGAGGTGATT
>JARFPM010000080.1 GCA_030444405.1 Nitrospira sp. | reverse complement strand
CCGGGCGAAGAAGCGATCGATGAGTATGATCCGTGGGAATCGTTTAACAGCAAGGTGTTTGAATTCAACCGGCAGTTCGATCGCTGGCTGCTGAAGCCGGTGGCCAAGGGCTATAACTTCGTCGTGCCGAATATCGTTCAGGTGGGTATCAGCAACTTCTTCTATAATGCTCGTGTGACACCACGTTTCATGAACAATCTTTTTCAAGGGAAGTTCAAAGGCGCAGGGATAGAAGCCGGGAGATTTGTCATTAACACAACGGTCGGGATCGCTGGATTCTTCGATGTGGCCCAGCGGTTCGATCTCAGAACGCCGGAAGAAGACACCGGCCAGACACTTGGATTTTACGGGATCAAACCAGGGCCCTACGTAGTGTTGCCGTTTCTGCCACCCTATACAGTTCGAGACCTTGTCGGCTATGTCGGAGACATCGCCTTGAATCCGATCTACTGGCTTGTTCTACCGATCATCGAAATCGGCGCAATTCCTTCCGTGATCCCTCATTACAACTCGGTGACTACCACATTGATCCTGATCACCGCGCGTGGGACCGAGATAGTGAACGACCGCTCACTGAATCTGGAAAAGTTTCAGGGTGTGGAAGAGTCCACGGTGGATCTCTATGCCGCGGTCCGTAATGCCTACCTGCAACAGCGAGCCAAGGCTATCCGAGAATAGCTGATCGTCCCCTCGGCTCGTCTCCCGTGGATCAGCTTGATTCCGTCACCAAAGTTTCCTGCGCCAAGAGGCTTGTCGTGGCAAACCTATCGATCGTAACTGATTACAATACAAGGAATATTACTTTCTTAGAGTATGGATCAGAATAAAGACGGACTTATCGTAAAGAGCTCAGCGCACATGACAACCGCCCAACCCGGCTCGCGCGATACTGAGCCGCCTCACAAAACCATGGGAACAGTGGAGCGTCGACTAAACGCTTTTCTTGTACACGATGATGCCGCCAATGAAGATCACGAGCATCACAACGACAAACATTAAGAAGGTACTATCCATGGCCACTCCTTTCGTCCGGACCCGTCACGCAACGAAGTGGAACACCACAGCATACCTCCCAAGGATGAGACCAAATGGACATCTTTCCCTGGACAAGGCTACAAAGAACGACACTACAGGGTCTGATGTCAGACAACAACTCGGCCTCTAGCACCTTGGGAACCTACTTCTCGTGTAAATTTATTCCTGAGAAAATATGCTGTCAAGTGACGTGGACAGATCTTGGGCAATCGATCCGGTCAGGATTTGAGGAATGCGAAGCTGTCAGAGTCCGTCATGAGAAATAGAAAATTCTTGAATGCGTCGCTTTCGTTGAGTGGCGAGACAGCCGGTCATCGTTTAGGGCTCATCCGATGGCTTGAAGTACGTCACCGTTCGCTTTATGCGGATACCGATCGAACGTACAGCGTGCAAGATCTTCCGTCGCGTGATAACCGGCAATGCCTCGGGCACATGCACACCGACAAGATTGCGCGGCATATGCTTGACAAACATCGCCACGAGGTGCGCAGTGCCCCAGGCGATCGGTGAGTACCCGAGTTTTCTTTGGCGCAACTCGAAGAGCGATGGAAACTGAGCATCCCAGCGGATACCCCATGGACGTGAGCGTCGAGACCCGTACACCAACACCGCCACGGCAAAACAAGCATTGTGCAAGATCCCTTTCCGGACCAGCTTGATCATCGCACGAGGCGCCGCGGTCGCTGGAAATTGGACCGAGCTGAGTCCGCGCGACCGATTCAGTTTCCCTTGTCGATACCATCGCCGCAATCGATCGATGTCGGTCCCGCCGATTTTCGCGTCAACACTCCTGAAACGAAGGAAACGAGGCAGTGTCGTGACTTCATCTTGGGCCGCCAGCACGACGCCGACTATTCCAATCGGCGGCGGAAACCTAAACCGTTCGCGCTCGCCGAATCGGGTTCCGAAACTGAAACGGCCTTCGCGATAGACACGAGGGCGTGAGACCGCTTCGTCGAATGAGGACTCGGCCGACCACTGTGAGACGGGATTCTCCGACACCGTGTCCTCGAAAATTCTGACTTCTGCCTTGTCTAGTTCATCGAGTCCCGCCGCAGCCTGAGCCACGAATAGATTCGTTAACCCCGGCGCCACTCCCGCATGAATGAGCGCCCATCGTCTTTTCTCTCGGAACTGCCGATCGAAATAAAACTGCTCTGGTCGAAATGGGTTGGTCCTGAGGTGTGATGCAGTATCAAGGTAGTGAGCGCCCAAGCGCAAAGCCGCGCGCATGATGACGTTGTTCAAGACAGCGGGGCACGCATTAATCAGGAGATGGCAGCCTTTGGCTGCTCTGACAACACTGCGCAGATTTCGGGCATTGACTTGGTTGATGACTACGCTGGATCCTTCGCCCAGAAAATCACGTGCACGGACCGGATCGCGGTCACCACAAGATACGTGATGGCCCTGATGAACGAGCAACTTGACCAGCAGGGAGCCGGTCGCCCCGACGCCGAGAACAAAGACCTTCATGAGGTTGCCACTCTACCATAACCTCAACCTCCCGAATGGATTATGAAACGCGTGAGGTGCCATTTCATCAGACCGAGCAGTGGCTACACCCTCTTCTATTTGCCCGTTGAGAACCTGGGTACTTCCCGGTGCGGTCTGTATTTCACACCACTGGCGTGGGAACTCTTCGGCAATCTCAAAATGATGGAAGACGTATGGGCTACCGAATCGTCTCGCAGAGAGACGCCATCAAGGAAGGTGATAAAAACTCAAAATGGCCTTGAGTATGGCGCAAGAGGGTTCCCAAACGGGTTTCTGCAGTAGCAGGCTAACCTACCGCCTTCATCGCATGGATGAGGGTATGACTTGTAATGTAATTAGGCGGTGCTGTGAATGTGATCTGGTCTGGACGAAAATTCAGACGTCTCGCCTGCTGGTGGATAGACCCGGACTGTGTATGTTCTGTCCGGATCTAGGGCCACAGAGACCTTTCCGCTCTTGTTCAAATAGTCAATGGCTAGGTACACTTGGTTCCAGGTCAGGTCTGGACAGAGCCCGACCACTTCTTCCATTGAGCAGGTGGTACCAAACTGCTCTAAGGCACCATAGACACGGTCGATGACCGCTGCAACTTGCATAAGTTCTCCTCAATACAGAGGTTAAAACTTACAAGTACTTATTATCTGTCGAAGAATCTTCTATGCTCAGATTCGAAATGTCGCACGCTTCAACGTACAACAACGCACAAATTCATTCGTTAACTAATAGTAAGGAGGTAGGACGGACCTTGTGAACTAGGAAAGTCACTAGAAAGATGGGGAGAGATTACTAGTGCTGAATGGTGACCTCTGTGCATGACTTCATGATGTGGTATAGGTAGTCTCAGATTGTACATCAGGCAGTATATAGGACTAGTGGGCGCGCCTAGGATGACACGCTCACAAGGCCTTCGGCGATCGCGTATTTGATTAACTCAGCGGTCGAGTGGAGATCGAGTTCACCCATAATGCGAAACTTGTGAAATTCGACAGTCTTTACAGAAATATTCAGGAGCGAGGCAATGGCCTTGGTACCTTTTCCCTCGGCAACGAGCTGTAACACCTCCCGTTGCCGCTGCGTGAGGGAGGTCGCCAAAGGCCTGCTGGGCTGGCCCTCCGGGGATTGGATGGTCGCCGCCAAGACATCCTTCGTGATAAGCGGGGTCATATAATGTTGTCCTTGCATCACCGCCTGAATAGCTTGCTTAAGCTCCACTGCCGCGGACCGTTTTATCAAATAGCCGGAGGCCCCTGCCTTAAAGGCTTCGGTCGCATAGGTGGGGGTGGCATGCATGGTCAGGAAGATAAGCTTGCTCTCCGGCACCAGCTTACTTATCTGGCGTGCTGCATCTAATCCATTGAGCAACGGCATCGAGATGTCAAGCAACACGATGTCGGGGCGTAGCTGCTGCGCCGCTTCCACTAACGCTCGCCCGTCCTCCACCATACCGACCACTTCGCCCTCGGCTTCCACCAGCTTCCGAAGTCCGGCCAGGACAATGGCATGATCATCGGCCATCAAAATTCTGGGCTGTTTCATGCGCCCTCCACCTTGCAAGGCACCCACGCACAGACCTTTGTGCCGTGGGATGGCCGAGATTGGATCCGGAAGAACCCGTGCAGTTGTCGCAGCCGTTCCTCCATACTGCTCAATCCCAGCCCCTGTTGACGGGGATGCAGGTCCTGTGGGTCAAAGCCCTTCCCATCATCAATGATGGACAGACCGACCCCCTTTGACGACCCGCGGAGCTGGACCGTCACGGTCGTCGCCTGCGCATGTTTCACCACATTTTGGATGCTTTCCTGCATGACGCGGAAGAGACAGGTCGCCTGATCGAGCGGGACCACATTCGGAACATCAAGAATCTTTAGATGAATGGGCAAGCCCGTGCGCCGAGAAACCTGATGGACGTGGTCTTCGACTGCCGGGCACAATCCGGCATGTTCCAACAGCGAGGGATGAAGCCGGTACGCGAGCGTGTGCACATCATCAGAAAGCAGCTCCAACTGTTCACGGACTGGTCCCAGCGCTCGAGCAAGTTCAGCGGGCACGCTGGATGAATGGTGTTCCAACGACGCCACTTCCAATACCAAGGCGGCTAGACGCTGACTCACATCATCATGTAGATCACGGGCGATGCGCTGCCGCTCATGCTCTTGCGCCGTCAGCAACTTGGACGTCAGCTCTTCCAGTTGCACCTGCTGCTGGTGCAGCTCCAGCTGATTGTGATGAAGCGCCTCTTCCGCCTGCTTTCGTTCGGTGATGTCGACGGCGACACCTCCGTAAAGTACCCCCGCTCCCTTGTGATCGACGATGGGAAACTTGCTGACAAGCGCGTGCCGGAGCTCCCCGTCCTGGACGAACGGCTCGACTGTGTGCAGAGGAGCCCTTGTCTCCCGCACTTTCTTATCGTTCAACTCGTACTGTTCGGCGATGTCCTCAGGCCACAACTCACGGGCCGTCTTTTCTTTCCAATCTAATCCTTTGAGGAGGGATTCTTCAAAGAGTCGATTGACGTATAGGTGTCGTCCCTCAGCGTCTTTGATCCACGCAAAACCGTGCAAATTATCCATAAAGGATGCGAATCGGCGCTCGCTTATTCTCAGGGCTTCTTCAGCCTGTTTGCGTTTCGTGATGTCGATCATCGCTCCCAAGGTTCGAGTAGGGCGACGCTCCAGTCCCTCGCTGTCGAATAACGTCCAGGATCGAAAACTCACCCACCTGATACTGCCGTCTCGGCGCAACACACGGTGTTCGACCGAGAAGAGATCGCCACCGGCGGGATCCTGGGCCTGCTTGATCGCCATGACAACCGCCTCGCGGTCTGCCGGATGAATTAACTGGATATACCCTTCCAACGAGGCTGGTTCATCGGGTCCCACGCCGTAGATTTCTCTCATTGCGGCAGACCAGTAGACTTTCCCAGTGCGGTGGTCATGATCGAAAATGCCGAAGTTGGCCAACCGAATGACCTGATCGGATCGTTCCTCCCTTTGATGTAATGCGTTCTTCGCTTCCACACGAGACGTCACATCTTCCGCGGCAATCACAATGCCGCCTACTTCGCCGCCGCTATACCAAGGGCGAACATCCCAGGTGATCCACTGTGTTGAGCCATCATCTCGAACGAACCGGTCTTCATCTGCACTCAGAATTTCTCCGGCCATTCCGCGACGATAAATCTCCTTCCATCGTGATGAAATCTCGGGAAGCACGTCATGATGCGATCGGCCGAGGATATCCCCTGTGAGCTGATAGTCTTCCATCCAACGGCGACTGGCCGCCAAATAACGCATGTTGCGGTCAAACATTGCAATCGCCGCCGGCACATGCTCGATGAACAAGCGGAAGCGCTCCTCACTATCCCGCATCGCTGCATTGGTTCGTTCGAGGTCCGCTGTTCTCATCCGAACGCGCTGCTCCAATTCATCATGGGTCCGACGCAGCGCCTCCTCAACCCTCTTGCGCTCAGTAATGTCATTGCCGACCGTCAGGAGGCAGGGCTTCCCCCTGAGCGTGATTAAGTCCGTCGAGATGAGGAACTGTCGCAATTCACCGCTCTTCATCCGCATCGACAGTTCAAGATTTCTGACCGACCCTTCAGATTTCAATCGATCGATGAGCTTGGCCCGATCATGAGGATCAGGCCAGATGCCCAACATCAACGTCGTCTTTCCGATAACCTCGTCCCGGCGAAAGCCGTAAATATTCAGGCAGGCGTCGTTGACTTCGAGACAGCGTCCTGTCTCGAGTTCCGTAATACCGATCGGGTCAGGACTGAGGCGGAAGGCTTCGGCAAAGAAATCGTCGCTTGCCGATTCGACCGCGTTTCCTTGCCGATCCCCGGGATGGTGTGCTTGTGAAAGCGGTCGTGCCCTCACCCAACGCTTTTTCTTAGCGGTCTTGGGTGTCATGGCGAGAGAAGCTAATTTTAGTCTACTTACGTAGTCCCTGCAAGACCTAATTCTTGAAAACGTTCCCCCAGGGTACCGAACAAGTTTGAACCGCCTGCTATTCCTTGGCCGACTCGAAATAGGGCTGCGCAAACTGTGTGGGCTTCTTACGAGCTTGGCGTGGGAACAGGGGGAGTCACTTCCTACTTATAAAAAGGCATGTATGAGCCGATCACTCATCTTGAAGGCAATCTTCACGAGGCGACAACATTTGCAGCTTTGCAAGCTCCTGTAAGAGCCCCCGCTCGCGATCCGAGAGATCAGTCGGCGTCCGTACTTCCACCACGACAAAGAGATCTCCTTTTCCTTTCCCTCCGACTTTGGGCATTCCTTTCCCGTTCAGCCGTAGCGCGGTTCCGCCCTGCGTTCCGGCTGGAATCGCGACTTGGAGTGTTTCTCCCCCTAACCCCGTTATACGCAATTTTCTCCCTAATGCCGCATCAGGGAAGGTCACAGATTGAACCATATACAGATCGTCGCCGTGACGTTCGAAAATGGGATGGCGCCGGACATGTGGATCAATGAGGAGATCGCCCGGCGGACCGCCATTCGCGTTCGCCTCTCCTTGGCCCGGCAAACGAATGATCATGCCTTCATCGATTCCAGGCGGAACCTTCACTTTCAAGGTGTGCGGGAGAAATCGATAGCCGCCGCCTTGACAGAGCGGACAGGGAGATTCGACGATCTGCCCCCGCCCCTGGCAACGCCCACATGTGGTCAATGTGACAAGCCGTACATCTTTCCTCATCTTCACGTCTTGCTTCTGTCCTGTCCCTCCACAATCAGAGCATGGCCTTGGCTTCGTCCCAGGCTCGGCCCCACTACCCCCACAATCCGTACATTTCTCGGATCGGGTGAGATGTATCTCCCGCTCTCCTCCGCGAGCGGCCTCTTCCAACGTCAGTTCTACGTCGTAGCGAAGATCCGCCCCTCTCGTCGCACCAGCTCCGGGCCTCATGCGCCGCCCAAAGAAATCCCCGAACATACTTGACAGATCGCCGAAGCGGCCACCGAAGAAGTCCCCAAACTGGAAATCTCGCATGAGATCGTCCGGAGACCACCGTTCGCTCACGCCGGCGTGGCCCGTCGTATCGTATTCTTTTCGCTTGGTATCGTCGGAAAGCACGGCGTAGGCTTCTGCGAGTTCGCGGAACTTCGCCACCGCGTCGGGGTCCCGGCTCTTATCTGGATGGTACTTCAGCGCCAACTGTCGGTAGGCATGCTTAATCTGGTCGCGAGTCGCCGTCCGATCGACTCCCAGTACTTCATAGTAGTCCCTCTTGCTTTCGACACTTGGCATCGGCGGCTCCCCCTTCCCCGCCAGCCCTTTTGGTCATGTCACGACTGGTGGGTGATCAGCAATTTTCGGTGAACAATATCGGTCATCACTGCAACGCACGGGAAGAGGGACTGAGTGAAGGTTACGGCTGAGAACGAGCTTGGACTACAAGCCGACGTGCCTCACCCTACCCTTAGCCTAATCTTCAACCTTCCAAATCCGGTTAGCGGCCGAATCGACCCATAAGCGACATCTCCGTCAACACATGCCCCTTACATGCCTCTGACACGTGGCGCCTCGTCGCGCGTGGCTTCAGAGTGAGAGTGGTATACAGAGCATACAGTTTGAAATCGTAGCGATGGGGTTTCCCCGGCGGAGGACAGGGTCCTCTATAGCCGATGCGCTTAAAATCGTTTAGTCCCTGGATCGCGCCATTAGGCAAATGGTCCTCCGTAGGAATACCTTCCGCAAGCCCTCGCAGGTCAAGAGGAATATTGGACATAACCCAGTGCACCCACGTTCCGACCGGAGCATCAGGATCCTCTACAATAACAACGAAGCTTTTCGTGGTGGCAGGTAGCACACCCCAATGAAGCGGCGGTGAAACATCTTCCCCCATGCACGTATACCGATGTGGAATCGTATCACCATCTTTGAAAGCCGAACTCTCTAGCCTAAGAGGCATCTGTTCCTACCCTCTGTGAACCAGCACCGAACAGGATGCATGCTTCACCACCGTATCCGCGACACTTCCCATGAAATATTCTTGTGCACTACGTCCGCTGCGGGACCCGACGACGACAAGGTCGGCTCGCTCGCGGTGAGCGAGTTCTACCAGTTTGGCACCAGGATATCCGGTCATGACTATTTCCTTCGCAGAGAATCCGGCTTTCCTCAACGTTCCTGCAACTCGCGACGCGAGTTTTTGGACCTCTCGCCTGAGCACCCCCTCAACCTGATCGCCGATCGCCAAAGCCCCCGCGGGAACGCGGACCCCTTCCAGCGGGAGAGGAGGGATCACGCTGGCCACCGTCACAGTGGGACGAATTGCCTCAGGTAACTGCTCCAGCCACGTGACGGCTCCCCACGACTCGACGGATCCGTCCGTGCCGAGGACAATCTTCTTGAGGGCACGCGCCGGCTTCTTAACGAGGAGAACCGGACAGGGAGCCTGCAGGAGCACCTTTCGCGAGACACTGCCTAGAAGCATCGGCTGAAACTCCGTCACGCCTCGAGACCCCATCACCAAGAGATCTGCTCGTTCCCGCTTTGCAGACTGTGCAATAGCTTCCGCTGGTCGGCCACGCAAGAGTTTCGCACGGACCTGAGCCCACGTGGTTACCGCCTTGAGTTCCGCACTTTCCAACAGCCGTGCAGCAGCCTCTAGCGAGACATCCAAGACCTTCACCAATGTCGATCTGGATTGCCGGTCGAGTTTGGAAAACGCCTTGAACTGGGTCATGTCGACCGCATGCACCAACAACAACGACCCATCGCGGTGAGCGTGAATCCGCCGTAACCAGTCAAGGGCCCACTGAGAGTAACGGGAACCATCAATGGCGCAGACAATCTTCATTCTGTAACCTCGGTCTTCGATGACAGAGCCACCCGCGCATCCTCCAGGCAGCCAATGACTTCGTTATCCTCCACCTGAAGAAACTCTTCGTAGAACTGACCGATCCCAAAGAACCATTCAGACGTGTGCAGGACTACCACTTCATCAACGAGAGCCTTCAACTCCGTCAAGACCCGCGGAGGAGCAACCGGTACCGCAGCTACGGTTCTCGCTGTCTCCGCTTTGAGAAGAGCGCCAAGAGAGGCAAAGAACGTGGCCCCTGTCGCAATGCCATCGTCTACCAGAATAACCGTCTGCCCTTTCAAACAAGGAAGCGGCCGGCCGTCTCGATACCGCCCGATTCTTCGGTCGATCTCCGTCTGTTGACGTCGAATCTCCTCCTCCAACTCAGCCTTGCTCACGCCATACGCTCGAACCACATCCGGATTCATATGCCGATAGCCTGTTTCGGCCAGGGCGCCCATTGCCAGTTCGGGGTTTGAAGGAGTTCCCAACTTGCGCGTGATAAGGACATCCAGAGGGAGTCGTAACGCCAGGCTGATGTCGTAGCCCACCACTACTCCGCCACGTGGCAACGCGATGATGATCGTGTTCGTCGCCTTCTTATGATGGAGAAGCCGCTGAGCCAGCTGTTTTCCGGCATCATGGCGATCCTTGAATAGCGCAAACTCACTGCTCGGTCTCATCTTTTCCCCACTCCACGTGGGCTAGCATAGTCGCAAGTGCTTTCGTGACGCTCGTCGCATGTCGAAGAGCTATGCGAGCTTGTTCAGCAAGACGAATGCCCGAAACATGAACGAACGCGCGAGCGGAATCTCTTGCGTCTTCGAGCGAAGTTGGAAGTGAGGCGGGGCATTCCACAGGCCCGGGAGGAAGACTGGGGGAGATTGCTACAGTGGACAGTAAAGAATGCAGCACGAAGGGGCAACTTTGCGTTTCTCTGAGAAGCCCCCTTGTGCCAGAATACCCCACAATGATCCGCATGCCTAGCGACAACTTTCAAGGGATTCTTCCTCCTCTGACCGAACAACAACGTAAACTCGAAGCAGAACTGCGCACCTACGTGCAGAATCTCGCCGGCACGATCGGAGAGCGCAATCTCTCTCGCTTGAAGCAGCTCGTTGCAGCGGCGGATTATATCCGAGCCACACTGGGTGGTCTAGGGTATCGGGTGAGGACCCATCTGTATCAGGTGTCGGGGAATCCGTGCGAGAACCTCGATGTGGAGATCATCGGCAAGGACCGTTCAGATCAAATCGTGGTGGTCGGCGCTCACTATGACACAGTGCAGGGCAGTCCTGGGGCAAACGACAATGCCACCGGAGTCGCGGCAATACTGGCGCTGGCTCGGACCTTCGCCAAGATAAAACCTTCACGCACTGTACGGTTCGTGGCGTTTACCAATGAAGAGCCGCCGCTGTTTCAAAGCCGTCATATGGGAAGCCGCATCTATGCCCGACAGAGCCGCGAGCGCGGCGAGAAGATCGTTCTGATGTTGAGTCTGGAGACGATCGGTTATTACTCCGATGAGCCGGGGAGCCAGTCCTATCCGTTTCCGTTCAGCTTCTTTTATCCATCGACGGCGAATTTTATCGCCTTTGTCAGCAACATGGAGAATGCACCTTGGGTTAAGCAGCTGCTGACGGTCTTTCGCCGCCACGCGCAGTTTCCTTCCGAGGGGGGAGCCTTATGGGAATGGATCCCCGGGGTGGCTTGGTCCGACCACTGGTCGTTTTGGAAGGAAGGATACCCCGCCGTCATGATCACCGACACCGCGCCGAACCGCTATCCCTACTACCACACTTCCGCCGACACCCCCGACAAGGTCGACTTCGCCCGGATGGCCCGGGTCGTCTCCGGACTACAGCAGGTTCTTGCCGACGTGGCGAATGCCTCGATCTAGGCCAGCTGCGATGCCATGCAATTCGGACGATCTCGCATGTACGCAGAAGCGGCAGATCCGTTATGGAGTGGCGAGCTGCAGATTTCTTCTTGCGCCATCGAGGCAGCTGACAACGATAATCGATTAGTCGGACTTCCCCTTCCGCCAGAATATCCAAAGCACCACTACGACGACCATGACCGTGAGAATCGCTTCAAAAGAGTGTTCCGACATTGAGGTCACGGCATGAGGTGTTAGCCCACGGTTCCTGCGTAATTCTGAGTGCCTGAGCTGATACTAGCGAGAGCGCTTCGAGAAACTGGAGAGCGGGCCATCGGGATCACGTACCTTGATGACCCGCTCAGCAGGATCAAACGCGGCAAGGACTGTCTTCGCTGCGGTGTCGGTGGTGACAACCACGCACTGAAGCACTTCGACCCTGGCGATCCTGGGTCTCGGAGGCTGACAGAGCGTCAAACTAGACGCCCCTAGGGATAATGGCGCACAACCCAATCGCGAATCGAAGATTCAGACGCTCCGACTACACACAGCGACTAATCGATCTTCACCGAAATGGATTTCTTCTTCGCTTCCTCCGTCTTCGGCATTCGGACTTCCAGAACTCCGTCTTTGAAGGAAGCCTTGATCTCATCGCTCTTCACTTCGCAGGGCAGACTCACGCTGCGTAAGAACGACCCGTAGGACCGCTCCCGGCGATAGTAATCGTCCTCTTTCACTTCTTTGTCCTCTTTCTTCTCACCCTTGATCGTCAAGGTTTCCCCTGCGAGGCTGACTTCCACTTCTTCCTTCTTCATCCCGGGAAGTTCGGCCTTGACGACCACGGAGTCCTTTTCTTCATACACATCAAGCGAAGGCATACGGATCGACAGCGGGCGGATGGGCAACCAACGATCCCGCCCGAAGAGGCTGGGGAACGGACGCCGCCACATATCGTCCATAAAGCGCTCCATCCAATGTTCGAACTCCTCTGCGCGGGTCACGACCTCACCGGGCTTCTTTGTGGCGACGGCTTTTTCTTCTGCTTTGGCCATGAAACATCCTCCTTGTTGGCGTGTGAATTGTGGTGGTTTCTATCCTCAGGCGGCTTGCCGCCGCTCTTCCTGTTCTATGGACGGATCTCCAAACGATTGATCACCTTATCGACGCCGAAGACGTACCAGGCATCAAACTCCGCCATTTCCTTCTGCGGTGCAGAGGGCGCATCGCCTTCGAGCATGACGACGGATTGCCGGGCAACCACACGGATGCGCTCATCGTTCACAAAGGGGTCTTTCTTGAGGACGATCCGCACCGCCTTCGCCATCTCCTCATCCGAGTCTGGCTGATCCGGAACGACTGCCATCCCATTGATCACGTCGCGACTCCCCGGCACCCACCAGGCCAACACCCCAGCCAACCGTTTCTGCGTGAGCCCCGTCACATGGTCGTCAAGCAACACGACTCCCTCGTTTACGGAAACTCTTATCGACCCATGGGGCTCGTCGGTGACTTCTCGGACGGTTTCCAGCTGCCCCTTACGGATCACGTGAATCGAACAATTCATCAAGGTGGGTTCCTGAAGCAGCGCATCGCGCACCGCGTCCAGGATGGCACGGTCCCCCATACGCGTTGCCGGGGTGACATGGAGACGATCCACAATGCCGGTCACACCCCGAACCGCTATCGCAAGTTCCAAGCTGAGTTTCTTTCCGGCGACATGCTCGACTTCACCTTCCAGCGTGAGGACACCATCACGAAATTCCATCTCGACGGGAAACTTGTGCAAGTTAACCCGCGGCTCCCGCTCGAGAGCCGCGCGTACTTCTTTCAGAATCCGATCTCGTTCTGACACAGCGGTTGTCTTCATGGGGATTGCCGAGCAAGCGTCTCTGCACTCCATCTCTTATGGAGCAATGGCAATGCCATGCACATGAATGTCGCAAAGTCATTGATGTT
>JARFPM010000146.1 GCA_030444405.1 Nitrospira sp. | reverse complement strand
CGAACCGCCGGGAACGACCACGTCGCAATCCGACAAGACGGAGTCCTCTGCCACCAAATCTCGATCTCGACCTTCCCCGTCCCCGCATGTCTCCGCGTCTATGCAAAGAACTCTGGCGCGCCAGCAACCGCTTATGATAAAATAAAAACTACGGTCGCAAACCGAACCTTACTCCCACAACGAGGAATGTCGGTGAAAGACAACAAGAAGGAATTACAGATAATCGATCCGTTTGCCGAAGAATATCGGAACTTAACAACCGTCCGGAGCGATGCGCACTATAGGGAATTGTATGAAGAGTTATTCAGGAGTATCCCTACTCGCGCTCGAACCGCTTTGGTGAAAAACTATCTTCAGTATATCAACAACTGCTTGCAGCCTTTCTTTTCCTTCCTCAATCCATTTTTTTGGATCAATCCCCAAGCGATCTTAACCACCGTATCGGAAGTCGTTGCGAATTCCTTGAAAAGTTATCTTGGCTTATCTAAGTTTCTGCACGACGGTTGCGAATTCCTTGAAAAGTTATCTTGGCTTATCTAAGTTTCTGCACGACGAAATGGTATCCTTGAAGTTGATCGAAAAAACAAGCAAGTATTTCACAGTAGGAGAAAACGTGGCCACCACTCCATGTGAAGTTGTTTATCGTTCACCTCTCCTTACTTTGAGAAGATACATACCGAAAGAAGACACGGTCTACCAGATCCCGCTTTTCATGATTTATTCCATAATCAACGGCTATTACGTTCTCGACCTGACCAAGGAACTCAGTATGATAAAGTACTTTGTCGACCGAGGTTACGATGTATTTGTCACTGATTGGAACATCATCACCGACGAAACAAAAAATGTCACTTTGGAAGATTATATTCAAGAGATAGGTAGCGCGAAGGAAACGATACGGGAACTGACTCGAGAAACGGAAATAGGCGGCTTGGGTTACTGTATTGGGGGAACCTACCTGGACATCGACGCGGCATTGAACGAAGGATACAAGTATATTATTAACCTAACTACACTATTGAATTCCAAGGTAGGCGAATGGTGTTTTTCCCGGTGAACTATTGCGGTTTTTTTTCGACTGGGTGAAACCGGAAAGAGCAGCCAATATGTTTATGGATCTTTATTTCTACGGCAAAGAGTATGAATACGGGAATGATGCTATATTCTTTTGGACGACTCATTCGGCACGAGACGTGGCAGGACCGGCTCATCGTCAGTATCTGTGGGAGATTTATCATGAAAACAATTTGGCCAATAACAAAATGACGCTCTTTGGCAGGACAATAAACCTCAAGAATATAAAGGTTCCCTTCTGTAATGTCGCCGCCCTTTTTGATCATATTGTGGAATTTCCTACTGCGCTATCCACACCCTATTTGATAGGCACTCCTCCGGAAGACCAGGTAACAATCAAGATCAACGGCGGGCACGTAAGGGGTGTCGTAAACCCTTCTCTTTATCCGCTGCTGGAGGGGTTCATCCGCCGGTATTCCGGTCTTAAGAACAGGCCAATGTGAAACGGCGCGGTACGCCGCGGACGACGCAAGAAAGCCCCGGATAAGAAGGCCAACATCAGCAGAACCCGAGCCTTTTGCGGGTTGAGATTATCGCCGGCAACAAAGTTCCACTTGTCGTCGTCTGCTTCGCCGTTACGGGCGACAATGCCATTGCCTACCCGGGCGCTGCGGACGAAGACAACCCCTTTCTTCTGCGCTTCAGCGATCCCGTCATACTCCACCTTGCCGATGCTGCCATTGCCTGTCCCGGCATGAACAATGCCCTTGGCCCCAGCCTTTGTCGCAGCATCAATCATCGTCCTGTCGTTGTTGGCATAGTGGTAGACGATGTAGACAGATGGCAGCTCTTTCAGCGCAGTAATGTCAAATTCGCTCGCAGAAGTGTGCTTGCGGGTGGAGCTCCGGTAGAACCAGGGCGCATTGCCGGAGAAGTAGCCAAGGGCACCCAAGTCCCAAGACTTGAAGGTGTCCACCTTGTCAGTATTGGTCTTGGTCACTTCGCGTGCAGGAAGGATGGCATCATTCAGCATTACCAGCACGCCCTTGCCCACAGCCTCCTTGCTGCCGGCGAGAATGACCGCGCGATACAGGTTGATTGGGCCGTCTGCGCTCATCGAAGTGCCGGGTCTCATTGCACCTACGAGGACGACCGGCTTGTTGCTCTTTACTACCAGGTTCAGGAAGTAAGCGGTTTCCTCCAGCGTGTCGGTACCATGGGTAATCACAATCCCGTCCACATTGTCCTGGGCGAGCAGCTCATTGACCCGTTTCGCAAGCTTCAGCCAGATTTCGTTGGTCATGTTTTCGCTGGCGATCTGAGAGATTTGCTCGCCGGACACGGTAGCCACGTTCTTGAGCTCGGGAACATTGGTGATGAGTTGCTCGACCGGCGCGACGGCGGCCGTGTAGCCTACCGTTGTGGTAGTCGACGCGCCCGCGCCAGCAATGGTGCCGCCGGTGGCCAAGATCTGGATGTTCGGCAGTTTGCCGGCTTCAGCCGCAAAGGCTGTCCGCAGGCAGAGAGCGAAAACTGCCAGGCAAATAATGGTGAAGATTTGGAGCAGTTTCTTGTTCATGGCGGTTCCTCCTTTAGATCGGCTGATGGCCCAAACCACTGACGTTGTTGGTGATGATGAGGTGAGCAAAGCGCCCCTCGTTCTCCCTCCTTAAGGCGCGTCAGATGCGAACCGGAAGAGGATCTCCCAAAAGGCTCCGTGGACAATCCTTCTAGACCCGGGGACTCGTCATTCTTTCCGGCTTCATAATGTCTTCCAGTTGTTCTCGGGTCAACAATCCTTCCTCCAGTACCAACTCCGTCACACTCCGGTTCGTCTCCAGCGCTTTCTTAGCGATCCTCGTCGAATTCTCATAGCCGATATACGGATTCAATGCTGTGATCAGGCCGATACTGGACTCGACCAGATGCCGGCAGCGCTCCCTGTTTGCGGTAATGCCTTTGATGCACCGCTGCGTCAGCGTGTTGATTGCCTGGGTGAGCATCTTCAGGGACTGGAAGATATTAAAGGCAATGACCGGCTCCATCACGTTGAGCTGGAGCTGCCCGGCCTCGGCGGCCATGGTCACCGCGAGATCATTGCCGATCACCTGGAAGGCGACCTGGTTCACGACCTCGGGGATAACCGGGTTGACCTTGCCGGGCATGATCGAGGAGCCGGGCGCCATGGGCGGCAGATTGATCTCGCCGAACCCCGTGCGCGGCCCGCTGCTCAGCAGGCGCAGGTCGTTACAGATCTTCGACAGCTTCACAACAACTCGTTTCAGCACGCCGGAAAATAGGACGAAGGCCCCCATGTCCGAGGTCGCCTCCACGAGATTCGCAGCCGGGACGACCTCGACCCCCGAGATGCGGGCTAGCTCTTCGATGGCGAGGCTCGAGTACTCGGGTTTGGCGGTGATGCCGGTGCCGATGGCGGTTGCGCCAAGGTTGATCTCCTTGAAGAGGTCGACGGCATTGTGGATGCGCTGAATGTCCTCTTTCACGGTCACGCGAAAGGCTTCAAACTCCTGACCGAGAGTCATCGGCACTGCGTCCTGAAGCTGCGTACGACCCATCTTGATGACATCGGACAACTCAACGGACTTCTGCTTCAGCTCGTACGCCAGTTCACTCAGAGCTTTGGTCAGCTGGTCATGGCCTAGGATAATGGCAAGCCGAATAGCCGTTGGATAGACATCATTCGTCGATTGCGACATATTGACATGCTCATTCGGGTGAATGAACTGATATTCTCCTCGTGCATGTCCGAGAATCTCGAGAGCCCGATTCGCAATGACCTCATTGGCATTCATATTGGTTGAGGTGCCTGCGCCCCCCTGGATCATGTCGACGACGAACTGATTGTGCAAGTTTCCGGCAATGAGTTCATCGCAAGCGGCGCATATGGCATCTGCTATGTTCTTATCGAGATCACCGAGCTTCTGATTTGCCCTGGCGGCCGCTTTCTTCACCATCGCCAGTGCTTTGATAAAGTGCGGGAAGAGGGCGAGGTGAATCCCGGTGATGTCGTAATTCTCCACGCCCCGCAGGGTCTGGATGCCGTAGTAGGCATCCGCCGGCACGTGGCGCTCACCCAGAAGGTCGTGTTCCAGGCGCTGCCTCCCGCCGAGGAGAGCCGGAACCGCCGCACCCAGATGACCGTAGCTGGCATAGGTGAGGCGATAGGTCATAACCCGTGCCACCTGGGAGAGCATCTTGCGGGTGGCATCAGGGCTGCGGGCAAAAATCTCATCAAGACCGCGACGATCCAATGCCAGCACGGTGGTATCGATGACGGCACGGCAACTGGTCGCATGGGGCTCGTCACCGAGCATCGCCCCTTCGCCAACGAAATTCCCCTCGCCAAGGCGAGCAACGGCTTTCTGCACCTCGCCAACACCGTGGAGAATCTCGACTTCGCCACTCTGGATGATCATCAGTTCGTTACGCGGCGCGCCGGCGCGAAAAAGGTACTCCCCGAGTTTGTAAGATCGTTTCGTGATTCTGTTTGCAACCTCTTTCAGATCCTGTTCCGTGAGGTCCTGAAACAGAACCACCCCCTTCAAGACGTTCAAAAGTTCAGGCATGGGTTCCTCCTTGGGGCCTCCGGGTGCGATCGTCATCGGTTTGCAGCCGGGTTGAAGCGTCAATCCATGCCGACGGAGTTGACCGCGTACTTCCCGAAGCTCGACACCCACGGTTCGTGTTGTTCTACTTCCCCTGCTCCTTATTGATGATGTGATCGCTCGCGAACGTGATGCCAAGTGTCGCAGCCTCGAGCTTGCCGGCAGGGATGGGAGAACGCTCGAAACCGTCAGAGGTTCTGCCCTCTCTAGCTTTCTTGGGCTGCAGAGCCGCCCGCGTTGAGGCGGCCCCGCAGGTCCAACTGGTCACGTTGATTTCCCGAGGAACGAGCTAGAGTGCCACGACCGGGAGCGTCATGATCTCCATGGTTCCCCGCGACCCGAGCTCCACCGAGATCTTGGCGATGGTCTTGTTGTTGGGCGCTTGCAACACGGTCACGAAGTCGTAGGGCCCCAGGACCGCATACTGCGCCACCACCTTGCCCCCCATCGCCTCGACTTCCTTGTTAACCTCCTGCGTGCGTTTCGGTTTCTCTTTGATGGTTTTCCGTCCCTGATCCGTGAGTTTCGTGAGCATGATGTAAGTTTCCATAGCCTTTCCCTTTTCTCCCCACTAGGGGGGTGATTGGCACCGAGAAACTCTCGACAGTTCAGTGCCAGTTTCTCCTTTGAGAGGAGCTCGCTTTGGTT
>JARFPM010000145.1 GCA_030444405.1 Nitrospira sp. | reverse complement strand
GACTATCATTACAAAGAGTTACTCCAAGAACTCTTGAACGTCGGCCTTCGCTGGCGACCGGCTAAAGCCGCGTGACGAGGGAGCACTTCGCTCCTCATCCATCGAGGATCGGCCAAGAACCCGTCACCACATACAACGAGACATGCCCCACCAGATCCTACCCTGCAGAGGGTTCGTTCGGAAGTCATAATCAGCATAAGGATCCGGAATCGAGCCGGCACAAACCTTGTCGGCATCAGCAATAGTGAGCGTGCGGACGGTGCATCGTATATTCTTACGATGCACATGAGCCACGCGCCACATCAACACCGTTGCACGAATGGTCGGGCGTATCCCCATCATGACGGGTAGGCGCCCCGCACTCACTGCACACGCGCTCGCACGAAATGAAAATGCTCCGCCGCCCGAAAGCCATCCGACCGATCTTGGAAGTAGAGTGCTTGTATATCCGCAGGGCCGAGATCTTCAAGAACGTGGAATCCCAAGGCCAAGAGGTCTGATGGAAGCGCCTCTACCTCGAATCCAGAGAGCATCGGTTCGCCCACACGCCGAACGCATTCCAGCAGACGTCGAACACGATCCGATGCCCGGTCTGGCCTGAACGCGTCAGCGTCCAGATAGTCAAAGACCAGTTCGCTGCCGCTGGCAGCGGTGCGTCGAACAGACTGAAGCGTGGAATGGATGGCATCGCGCGTGAGATACATCGTGACTCCTGGCCAGGCAATAAATGCAGATGTCCCCCTATCAAATGGCGTCCTGGCGAGGGCTGCTGCTACGCTTTGTCGCTCGAGATCAGTCGCCACAAAATGCAGATCCACCGGGACGGCAAGTCCAGCCTGTGCCAACCGGTCCCGTTTCAACGACTGGGTGCCTGGATGGTCGAGTTCGAAGATCTGCAGCTGCATCCCCGATGGTCGCCTGAATGCGTAGGTATCGAAACCTGCACCGATGACGACGTACTGGCGGACACCCCGACGAATCGCCTCCGCTAGCCCGTGCTCGATGTAGCGAGCACGAGCCAGAAAGACCGCTCCGCTCACATCAGTTCGAACTGACTTTCCGACCAAGATCGTGCGGTCTGTCGATGAGACAATGAGTTCAGGGTGTGATTGGGCAAGGGTGTTGATGTAGAACGCTTCAAATGCCTCACGTTCTTTCGGCGTGAGGAGCCGCACCGCCAGCGGATCGGCAAAGATCTTCATGTCATCGTGGGAGAAATGTTAGGCACGTACGAACGCCCCAGCGATCGCCGTTTGGCTGTACATGGCCTCCCAATAAGACACCTGCCGATATCGATCGATCCAGATATGAACCAGGTCCTCGATCTGCCTACCCAACGAATACCTTCAGAATCTATGGCGCAAGACACAAGAGCCGTTGCTGTTTCACTCAGTATCGCTCGTAAAACTATGTACCCAGCATGCCAGAGCCTTCCCCTGAACCGCATTGAATCAGCGACGTTCCTGGAGTATGGTGGTCCTCTATATTACTTATGGAGAATACTTGGTGGGTCCAACACGCCTGAGTCTCACACGTAACCTCGTTTAATACGCATAGGATGAAGAAGGAGCTTGTGATGAGTCACGTCGGTATCCTCTGCCCCAATACTCCAGGACATGTGAATGCCATGTTGGCGTTGGCCGATGCGACCCGTGCCCGTGGGCACCAGGTCACCTTTTTCCTGTTGGGCAAATCTCCCGCATCGATTGCGGCAGCTGGGTTCGAGACCGTCTCTCTGGGTGGGACCGTCTTCCCAGCTGATGCTTACCAGGCCGAGTTTCAGAAGCTCGGCTCGCTACAGGACCGGGCAGCGCTCAAGCACACGCTTGCGATCGGAGCACGTGCCGCTGATGCCGTTCTAGAAGTCGGGCCGACCGTGGTACGCGCTGCTGGTGTAACGGCTCTGGTGGTCGATCAAGCCTCGTTTCCCGGTGGGACAGTCGCCGACCAGCTAGGGCTCCCCTTCGCAACGGTCTGTAATGCGCTCCTCCTGAACCCTGACCCCGCCGTCCCGCCCTACTTTACTCACTGGTACCCTCGGGATGCGTGGTGGGCGCGGATTCGCAACCGGATCGCCTGGATGGGGCTGAATCGACTGTATGCGCCCATCGTGACACGCATTCAAGACCACCGCCGCAGGCTGGGTCTCCCAGTTCCGACTGGTATCTCACACGTCTGGTCCGACAAACTACAAATCAGCCAACAACCTGAACTGTTCG
Source organism: Nitrospira sp. (assembly GCA_030444405.1). GTDB lineage: Bacteria > Nitrospirota > Nitrospiria > Nitrospirales > Nitrospiraceae > Nitrospira_D. The sequence continues at coordinate 1,521 of JARFPM010000145.1, read as the reverse complement.
AGTTCCCTCGGCGTGAGTTGCCGAAGCACCTCCGGTTCGTTGGTCCTCTCCATCCATCGGCTGGCTCTCAGTCGGTTCCATTCCCCTGGGAGCGTCTCGATGGACGACCACTGATCTACGCCTCGCTGGGAACACTGGTCAACCGTGTCGCAGGCATGTTCCGTGTGATCGCGGAGGCCTGTGATGGACTTGACGCCCAATTGGTCATCTCGACCGGGAATGGGATGTCCCCAGAGGCGCTTGGCAAACTCCCCGGGGATCCGATCGTGGTCTCCTATGCCCCTCAGCTGGACTTGCTCCGCCGGGCTACCCTTGCGGTGACCCATGCTGGGCTCAACACCGTACTCGAAGCGCTCAGTACCGGACTTCCGCTGGTAGCTATTCCAGTCACGAATGACCAGCCGGGGATCGCCTCCCGGGTCGCCTGGATCGGGGCTGGTGAGACCATAGCCAACAAACCCGTGACTCCCCAGGCGCTGCGCGCTGCGGTGGTCCGTGTGCGTTCGGACCCATCCTATCGTGCGGCTGCTGAACGGGTCCGGGACGCTATCCAGGCGGGCGGCGGGGCACCACGTGCCGCGGAGCTGATCGAGCAAAGCTTGGGACTAGGGACCCCTGATCACCTTCCAACAGAGGTACCAAAGTTCGCTGTCAACAACGATACCATTTCGGCTTGAGAACTCTCATAAAGGAGAGCGGGCAAGAGAGGGGACTGGAGGTTCGGCTGAGCGGGTGCTAGGCTTCGCCCGCACTGGAACCGACTCAGCATCCCATTGTCATCTATCGGTTCCGCGTCGTTCGTCGAGACACGAGGCTCCATATCTGGCGGCGTGTCTTGGTACGCAGCGATAGCTCTCTCACCCACGTGCATCAGACCATCCAGATTGCCTTCGGTTGGAACGGTCGACAGACCTTAACCTAGCAAAGACCTAAACGCGGACAACACTTTGTGCGAAAGAAACGGTGTTCGCAAACTGAAGACTCATATCTGTTGGTAGATCCCATCGAGAAAGGATGACATCAGATGGGTCAAGGAGTGACTATATGGTTTACGGGGTTGTCTGGAGCGGGAAAGACGACGCTCGCAAGGTTGGTCGAGGTAGAACTACGTGCCTTAGGCTAAAAGGTGGCGGTTCTGGATGGCGATATTGTTCGAACAAACTTGTGTAAAGACCTTGGCTTCACAAAAGAATATCGAGAGCGCAACATTAAACGCATTGGCTTTGTGTGTGAGTTGTTATCGCGGAACGGAATCGTTGCTATTGCTGCCTCAATTTCCCCATACCGTGAGGTTCGAGAGGAGGTTCGAGAGAAGATCGGTCATTTTATAGAAGTGTATTGCAAGTGTTTATTGGAAGTTGTCATCAGGAGGGACACTAAAGGCTTATATCGGAAGGCTTTGGAAGGTGAAATCATGAACTTCACCGGCATCTCAGATCCTTACAAAGAACCGTTGGCCGCGGACGTCATTCTCGAGACTGATACGGAAACTCCTGAGCGCTGTGTTGAAAAGCTCTTAGA
>JARFPM010000079.1 GCA_030444405.1 Nitrospira sp. | reverse complement strand
CCGGTACCGGCTGCGGTCTATCTGTTCGGCAGCGGCCTCGTCGGCCTGGCTGGACTGGCTCGTCGCAAGATGACAGCGAAGTCCTAAGCACCGGTGTTTCTGCTCGGAGGGGTCGAAAGATCCCTCCGGGTTGGATTCTGCTGAGTGAGGTCTCAGCCATCCGTCTTCACCCACCGGTTTCCCCGTGCCGTGCCGCCGGACTCTTCCTCACCCGTTCGAGTTGGCAACTTCACGGAACCGGTGTAGAATTTCCACCCATGCCCACGACACCTGCTCGTCCAGTGCTGAAGCTGCTGCCGGCCTATCTGGGAGTGGCGTCCCTCGATGACGCGCTGCGCCATCCGCGAATCGCGCGCATCCTCTGGCTTGAAATTCTGGTCAACGACTCGATCGAATGGACCGTCCTGCGCCATCCTCAGGTGCAGGAGGCGTATGGGACGGCATGCCGGTGGTACACGCGATATCGCACCCTCATCACCGGGCTGGTGTCACGCGCCCCGCTTCCCGAAGACCATGGTCCCATCGACGAGCGGCTTCACCGTCAGCTTGCGGAGGCTCTCGAATTTGCCCACGCTCACGCTTGACCGCCTGCAGACATTGCTCCGTGAGTATGTCGATGAGACGGGGCGTGCGGTCGATTTAGTCTTGATCGGCGGCATGGCCATGCAGGCATACGGTCATCCCTCCCGTGCCACGATCGACGTAGATGGCGAACTCCGTAACGGCGTCCGGTCCTTGAAGGCGTTCCTGAGCCGCCACAACATTCCCGCCAATCTGGGGCAAAGTCTGTCCGGCTGGTCGGTGGTGGCGATGCCGCCCGGGTATCGCGATCGCGCCACGGTCATGATTGACGAACCAGGCGTCCGGATGTCCCTCTTGGCTCCGGTGGATTTCATCGTGGCCAAGCTTCGCCGGGGCACCGATGAGGATCTTGCCGACGCAGGCTGGATCGCGGAGCGCTTCCACGTATCTGCCTGCCAAGTCCGCGCCGCTGCCGACTCAGCCCTGGCGGCCTCGCTCGAAGATACAGCGCTCTTTCTCTTTGAATGCACGGTCGACCGGTTCTGCCAAGCCTTGGATCAGACCGCCCCCTAACCCGCCTTTCCATCATGGTCGTCTCGGGATCACCCATCCCACCTCGGCTCCTACCCCGGGCATAGGGAGTTCGCAGGAAGGGACTCATCGGCTGAGCTACACCCCGACGCCCCATCACCGTGGACGCGTGCGTGCATTAATTACCGGGAGGTTCGTCGCCGCATGAGTGCTGCGAAACCTGCCAAGCCGCTCCCGAACAACCAGGCGGCGGTGGCCTCCCCCTGATTCCCCGGCCCTTCGGGGTCACACCGCGTCATCCGTTCTCTGAAATCCTGTGTGTAGTGTCCACGGATGGTTGCCTGTGCTGTAGCGCGTGCTGTATCGCGTCTTGGTGTATACTAGGTGGCCTAGTGACGAGTTCATCAACCATAGCCATGAGGAGGAGCCATGTATCAGATTAAAGCAACCGTCGTCGCAGTCGCGGTCTGTAGTTTGCTCGCAGGAGGAGTCACGGCGGTCGCTTTCGCAAAAGGGGATGAGCATGTCCAGGAAACCATCAAGCATGCGAAGGAAGGGATTGCACACGAGAAGGAAGCCATCCAGCATTTGGAAGAGGCGGTAAAGGGAAGCGCCGATCCCCACGCGAAGGAGGCGCTCGAACATGCCAAAGAAGCGGTGAAGCACGCTGAAGAATCCCTCGCGCATGCCGAACAAGCTTCACAGAAGCCGAAAGGCAAAGCCAAGTAAGTAGCTGTTGCCGGATCACATCCGCGGGATTCTCGGTAGCTCTTCCCGCCGTGAGCACGGCGTGTCTTCTTGGGCGCCGGGCGGTAAAACCTAGCGTGGCTGGCGTGTCAGATACGCACGGCAGCCACCGTAGGTGGTAATGTCGCGGTGCCCTTCAGCGAGTGCCGGCTCACTCAACACACCCAGGATGACGCTTCCGTCTTCCAGCCGGACTTTTCCCACACACAGACCGGGCGGCTCGTTCGACGGAAGCCAGTTGTCAAGCGGGAGCTCTGGGGAGGGGAATTTCGGACGGATGGGTGTCCAGTAGCCATAGTGGGAGAGCGAGCCAACTGGTAGACGGCGGAACGGTGCGTGCAGCGGCAAGGGTAACCCCGTCAAGATCTCCGGCAGCTCCGAATGTTTTAGTTTTGAGCTTCCCGCAGCTTGCTGCGGGGAGCTTCATCAGACCAAGCAACTGCCCACGCTTGAGCTTGTGCGGGCCGACACATGTCAATCTGCATTGCTTGGAGATCGACATGCCAGAGGCGCGCATTGCGCAGATCGACGGAAGACTCAGCTCCGTCGATGCGGAGTATTCCTCCCCGACATGCGACCGGTTGTCCGACTCGAAGGGCATTCAGGAAGACAGAATGAGACGAGGTGTCTAAGAGAATGCCGTGAGGGACATTCCCTTTCTGACATGGGAGTAGGGTCAGCAGTGGACCAGGCTCTAGCCATAGGTTGCAGGCGTGGCGGAACACACTATGTACCGTCCCGCTGAAGCAATGCATTGGCACATTAACGCCGACCGAATGGGCCTGGAAGCGTACGATGGGTATCCTATCGTCCAGAAATTAGGGGGTGTTCATGAGGTTTTCATCGAGTAGGCTCTGGCCAATGCGTCCTTGATCGCCGTATGGACGTTGTTCCGTCCTTCTTCGATGTTGCGCTGCATCGCGGCGCGAGCGCCGGACGCATCCTTGGCCTCGACGCGCTTCAGGACCTCCAGATGTTGGCGGCAGGTGCTTTCCGCTCTTTCCGCTTTGTCACAATCCATCATGCGAAACAGCCACAATCGTTCGTTGATAGCGCGAAGGTGCCGCAAGAGCGTTTTGTTTCCCGCAGCATGGGCGATCGTCTCATGAAACAGAGTATCCAGTCTGGCCAGTTCCTCGGCTTTCTTGGTAGATCCGTTCAACAGCCCGGTCCATGTCCTTTTCAGGTTATCTATGTCCTCCTTGTCGGTCTTGCGGAGAGGCCCCTTCGTTGCCAAGCGTTCGACGGCATACAGCTCCAACGCTAGGCGAACATCATAGAGTTCCTCGATCTCGGCGATATTGTACTGTCTGACGACGTAGGCGCGATTCGGTAATTTTTTCACGAAGCCGTCGGATGCCAAGACAAGGCGCACTTCCCGCACCGGGCTCCGGCTCACGTTGAATGTGTTGCAGAGCTCAGCTTCAGTCAACCGATGTTCAGGCGGGGAGTGCCAGTGAATGATCTCGTCCTATAGTGGGGCGACGATCGACGAACTCAGGTTGGACCGTTCTCCTATTCGGCTGTGTCGGGTGACCATGTGCTTTGGTTTCAAATCGATCAGGGATCAACCATCTCCGGTGTCGGGTTCCCGACCCTGAGGAGCGAGGGACTCACATTGTATACAATCGCGCGTACCAAGTCTGATCCACCTTGGACGTCATGCTGTCCATCGCCGGCACAGTAACGAAGATGTCGAGAGTTGACGGTGTGGCAACTGAGTGGTGCGCGTATCTGGTCAGTGTTCCGATGACGAAGGAGCCGTCATTCGTCACTCATTATGTGTCAAGTGTTAAGCGGAAGGTAGAATGAGGCGAGTGTGGTTTCACTCAGTTGACGTTGACGGTAGCTACATCGTTTGACGTCGCGCTTACCAACGATATGGCCATGTCCTCCGGTAGGGCGACCAGTAGGGGCCGTAATAAGGACCAGGACCCCTGTAGGATCGAGCGCGGGAGGCTTCTTCCTCGTTGTCGGCCCACACGCGCAGATTGGTGATGCGCACGAGCGGGTGGCTGTACTCCGTCTCATCGAGCGGCAAGGTTACTGAGCCATCCATCTCTCCTGTAACGGTTACAAATGTGCCGGGCGGGATCGTCGCCGGGTCGAGAAAATCTCTCTGCACGGCTACGAAACGGCCCTGAGACTTGCTGAGGTCCGTCGTTGGTTGCGAAGAAGAGGTCAGGGGCAGTTGCAGAATCTCGACCCTGGTCCCCTCCTTCAACCGTTTCGCATTCAATACCTTCCCCCCGAATGTCACCGACTGCCCATCGAATGTTTTGGGCGCCGCTTTCACCTGCGCAAACGTGATCTGAGGAGTGCTAGAAGAGTGTTGGTCGGCCTGGTCGCCCGTCGAGGCGCAGCCGGGTGTGATCAACAGCATCGATGTCATGAACGCATACCAAAATTTTAGCATGGCGCGATTATAACAAACGGCAATGAAGCTCATCATCCGCTATAATGACATCGGGCAATCACTGGGAAAGGAGAATGAGATGAATCGTTCGAAGAACTGGATGAGGGGACTTGTAGTCCTAGGCGGGGCCGTATGGCTGCTAACCGTGCCGTTCAGTGCAATGGCGGCCAAACCTGAACTGAAGGGCAAGTTCGAAATACTCAAAGATGAGCCCTCAACCCATCAGCCAGGCAAGGTGAAGGTGATGGAGTTCGCCGACTTCTACTGTCCGCATTGCCACCATTTTGAGGAAACAGGAGTGCCGCTGCTTCTCAAAGAGTTTGGGAACAAGGTGGAGGTCACGATGGTGGGATTCCCTGTCATCCCGGGAAAACTGCCGACCGCGTTTGATATGTATGAGCAGGCCAAGATGATGGGAAAAGGCGACCAAATGAAGGCGATCTTGTTCCGCACGATCCATAAGGACAAAGTTGATGGTGTGCTGGATCGCTCCATACGTGCCCTGCTGATCAAGGAAGCCGGCTTGGATGTCACAACCTTCGAAGCCGGGCTGGAGAGTGGAAAACCAGCCAAGCTGTTTGAAGAAGGGCGTCGCTGGGGAGAGCGCATCAAGGTGTCGTCCACGCCGTCGCTTCTGTTGGACGGGAACATCAAAGTCGATGGTGCCAACATGACGCCCGAGAACGTCGTGATCATCATCCGGAGCATCCTGGAAGCAGATGCGAAAAAGTAACGATCTCGAGCGCTAAGTGCTGTGTGCTGAGTTCTGAGTATGATGAGCGTTTCACTCAGCACTCAGAACTTAGGACTTCCCTTCTGAGGTATGATGGCCATCGATCCCATCTGCGGCATGACGGTCGATCCTGCCAAGGCGGCGGGTCGGTATGACTACAAAGGCACGACCTACTATTTCTGCGGCGTTTCTTGCCTGGAACGGTTTCGGGCAGATCCCGAGCGTGCGCTGAACAAGAAGCCGCTCAATCTCATCACGATGCCCACTCCCCGGAAGCCGCTGCCGATGATGCAGCCGGTCACGCAGGGTGTGATCGACCCGGTGTGCGGTATGACGGTCCAGCCTGCCACGGCGGCTGGGTCATTCGAGTATGGCGGCAAGACGTACTACTTCTGTGCCACCAGATGTCTCGAGAAATTCCGCGACGATCCTGATTATTATCTGACCCCGCCGGAGCAGCGCACCTCGAAGCCGGTGTCCGTTCCATCCGGCGGCAGCGTCCAGTATGTCTGCCCGATGGATCCCGAGGTGTTAGAAACCAAACCTGGCGCCTGCCCCATCTGTGGGATGGCGTTGGAACCGGCCGATGTGACCGCTCTGCCGACTCGTACCGAATATACCTGCCCCATGCATCCTGAGATCGTGCAGGCGCATCCCGGCAACTGTCCGATATGCGGGATGGCTTTGGAGTCACGCACGGTGACGGTGGAGGAAGCCAATCCGGAACTGGTCGATATGACCCGCCGGTTCTGGCAGAGTGTGGTCCTCGGCTTGCCCATTCTTGCGCTGATGATTTCCGATATGCTTCCGGGTCAGCCGTTACAGCACCTCTTTCCCGGAACAGCATTAGTCTGGTTTCAGTTCCTGCTGGCGACACCGGTTGTGCTGTGGATCGGTCGGCCGCTGTTCGAACGGGCCTGGGCTTCACTCGTCAATCGCCATCTCAACATGTTTACGCTGATCGGTCTCGGCACTGGTGCGGCCTATCTCTACAGTGTCGCTGCCACGCTCGTCCCTGGAATGTTCCCAGACTCGTTCAGGGTCCACGGCGGTGAGCTGGCCGTCTATTTTGAACCGGCGGTAGCCATTATTGCCCTGGTCTTGTTGGGACAGGTACTGGAGCTGCGGGCCCGTAGTCGGACCAGCAGTGCGCTCAAGGCTCTGTTGGGGCTTGCACCGAAAACAGCACGTGTGGTCCGCAGCGACGGGCGGGAAGACGATATCCCGTTGGAACAGGTGCAGGTCGGTGACCGCTTACGCGTGCGGCCCGGTGAAAAGATCCCGGTCGATGGCGTGGTGTTGGAGGGATCGAGTGCCGTCGACGAATCGATGGTGACCGGCGAATCGATCCCGGTGGAGAAGCAGCCAGGCCAGAAAGTGGTGGGGGCAACCGTCAACGGAACAGGCAGTTTCGTGATGCGCGCTGAGCGAGTTGGTCGCGAGACGCTGCTGGCGCAGATCGTGCGCATGGTCAGTGAGGCGCAGCGTACTCGTGCGCCGATTCAACGGCTGGCTGACGTCGTTGCCGCCTACTTTGTGCCGATCGTCATGCTTGTTGCTGCCGTGACCTTTGTGATCTGGGCAATCTATGGTCCTGAGCCGCGGATGGCCTATGCCTTGCTCAACGCCGTCGCGGTGTTGATCATCGCCTGCCCCTGTGCCCTTGGGCTTGCGACACCGATGTCGATCATGGTCGGGACTGGTCGCGGCGCGACAGCGGGCGTCCTCATCCGCAATGCCGAGGCCTTGGAAACTTTGGCCAAAGTGGATGTACTCGTTGTGGACAAGACGGGCACATTGACGGAAGGTAAGCCACGACTACAGACGGTGGTGCCGCTGCCCCATGTGACCGAAGCCGAACTGCTCCGATTAGTTGCAGGCTTGGAACAGAACAGCGAGCATCCGTTGGCGGCGGCGATTGTATCCGGTGCCCGAGACAAGGGGATCGTTCCGGCGAGGACCCAGAACTTTCGTTCACTCACTGGAAAAGGAGTTATGGGCACGGTTGAGGACCGCATGGTCGCCGTGGGCACGGTCCCGTTTCTCAACGAATTGAACGTCCCGACGGCGCCGTTATTGGTCCAGGCTGAGCCGCTGAGGGAGGACGGCCAGACGGTCATGTTCGCGGCGATCGACGGCAAGCCGGCCGGGTTGCTGGGCGTGGCTGATCCGGTCAAGTCCACCACGCCGGAGGCCATTGATCTGTTGCATCGTGAAGGGCTGCGGCTCGTGATGCTGACGGGAGATAATCGGACGACTGCGGAGGCGGTGGCGCGGCGGCTCCGGATTGACGACGTGCAGGCCGACGTTTTACCCGAGCAAAAGGCGGCAGTCATCAAGCGACTCCAAGCCGAAGGGCACGTCGTAGCTATGGCCGGCGACGGCATCAACGATGCGCCGGCTTTGGCGCAAGCGCAGGTGGGGATTGCCATGGGGACGGGAACGGATGTGGCGATGGAAAGCGCGGGGGTCACGCTCGTGAAGGGCGACCTCCGAGCGATTGCTCGGGCGCGCCGTCTGAGCCGCGGCACCATGCGAAACATCCGGCAAAATCTCTTCTTCGCGTTCGTCTACAACATCCTGGGGGTGCCCGTTGCCGCCGGGGTCCTGTATCCCTTCGTGGGAGTTCTCTTAAGCCCCATGATTGCAAGCGCCGCCATGACCTTCAGCTCTGTGTCTGTCATCGCAAACGCACTCCGCCTGCGCAAACTAGCACTATAACAACTTCCTGCACGTAGAGTTCTCGGAATTACTGCGATGAATGACCAGGTGATCTCGAGACGCTTCCTGCTCAAGCGAATCGGCGCGCTGGGGTTGCTAGGTTCCATTCAATCGCTACTCCCTGCTTGCGCTGGCCATGCATTACTCCCCGCCACTCTGACTGGTACACCAGCAACGCTCAGCGGTGAGCTGATCGACCTGGTGATCAGCGAAAAGTCCTTTACGTTGGACGGGCAGACTGGGACTGCCATGACGATCAACGGGACGATCCCGGGCCCGCTCATCCGTCTGAAAGAAGGGCAGGAGGTGACTCTGCGTGTCACGAATCAACTAGATGAAACGTCCTCGATTCACTGGCACGGATTGCTCTTACCTTCTCACATGGATGGAGTGCCGGGTGTGAGCTTCGGTGGCATTAAGCCTGGAATGACCTTCATCTATCACTTTCCCGTCAAGCAGAGCGGGACCTATTGGTATCACAGCCACTCCGGCGGCCAAGAATTACTGGGCATGTACGCGCCAATCATTTTGGATCCGATTGGGCCGGAACCGTTTCAGTATGACCGGGAATACATCGTGATGCTCTCGGAGTGGAGCTTTGAGTCGGCTGAGGTCATGTTGGACAACCTCAAAAAGTTCTCCGGCTATTATAACTTCCAAAAGCGCGACGCTCGGGAGTTTCTTTCAGACGCAGCAAGATGGGGGCTCTGGCCAGCTCTGCGGAATTACGTGATGTGGGACGAGATGCGAATGGATCCGACGGATTTTGCGGATGTGACCGGATCGACGTTCACGTTCCTCATGAATGGTTTGGCGCCTGCCCACAACTGGACCGGTCTCTTTCGTCCTGGCGAACGGGTGCGGCTGCGCTTCATCAATGCCGCTGCGATGACATTCTATGATGTCCGTATTCCCGGGTTAACCATGAGCGTCGTGCAGGCCGACGGCCAGGACGTCCAGCCGGTCGCTGTCGAGGAGTTTCGCTTCGGTCCGGCAGAAACCTACGATGTCATTGTTCAACCGAGCGACAATCGTGCTTACACGATCTTTGCTGAAACCATGGACCGGAGTGGGTACGCCCGTGGGACCCTTGCTCCTCGGCCCGGCATGACTGGGGAGATTCCAGAGCGTCGTCTCCGTCCGCTTCGAACGATGGAAGACATGGGAATGGCGGATCATGGCAACGGCCATGCCGGCAATGTCGTGGATAAGTCCGGCATGAAGTCTTCTCAGGGCGATGCAGCGAATCATGGTATGACACACGGGGAAGGTAGGGAGCACCGACCGGAAATTGAAAGTGATGGTCACCACCGGTCAATTTCTGGTGCATCACCCGTTCAGCATGGGTCCGACCATCACGGTACCGGCAATCAGACAGTTGCCGAGTATTCACGCAATCGGATGGACGAACCAGGCCGAGGATTGGAGCAGAGCTCCAGGCGCGTCCTCGTCTACACCGACTTGAAAAGCCTCGTTCCATATCCAGACCAACGTGAACCTGAACGAGAGATCGAGCTGCATCTCACAGGCCACATGCAACGCTACATGTGGTCGTTCGACGGCAAGAAGTACTCGGATGCACCGGAACCGATCCGGGTTCGTCATGGTGAACGGGTTCGGCTCACCTTCGTGAACGACACGATGATGGAGCATCCACTCCACCTGCATGGGATGTGGATGCGTCTAGAAAACGGTTCAGGTGCGAGCCTTCCGCGCAAACATACCGTTGTGGTCAAGCCTGCCGAGCGTTTGTCGGTCGTGGTCAGCGCCGAGGCGCCAGGCCCTTGGGCCTTTCACTGCCATCTCCTCCTGCATATGGAAGCGGGCATGTTTCGCGTCGTCGAGGTTTTTGCCTAACAAGGGGGAGATTGGGCGAGTGGGTTCAACTGTTCGGTCCAGCTGTTCGACATTGGTCGGTTGCATGCTGAGCCTAGGTATGGCCGCGGGAAGCGCGTCTGCGGAGTCTGCTCAGCGGGATGTGGCTTCGGTGTCTGGCAGTTCCACGATAGTCGGACCTCTCTTACAGGGAGACCGGACACAGCCGATTCCAGAGCCACAACAGGATTGGCTCAGCCCCGTGAACGACCGCGAACGCCGCCTGTTTACGTTAGTCGATGTCCTCGAGTATCGTCCTCGCACGGGTGGAGACGGAAGCAACAGTGACTACCGATGGGATATCGAGGGGTGGTACGGAGGGGATTACAATCGGCTATGGTTCAAAAGTGAGGGACAACAGGATACAGCATTCAAAGCCGACTACGATGTCGACTTCCAACTGCTCTATGGTCGATTCATCTGGAAGCATTACGACATTCAGGTCGGCGGCCGAATGGAAACACAGTCGTTTCGTGGAGGCAACGTGACTCGCGGGCTGGGTGTGATCGGTCTTCAAGGTCTGGTGCCGTACAATTACGAGTTTGAGTCGGCGCTATTCATCGATCAGAACGGCGCAGTCTCCGCTCGCCTCTCGTACACGAAAGATTTCCTGCTGACGCAACGGCTCATCCTTCAAGGTCGCTTCGAAACAAACCTGGCGATTCAGCGTGTGGAAGAGTTCACCACCGGATCAGGGTTAAATAATCTGGAGTTCGGGGTGCGGCTACGCTACGAAATCCGTCGAGAATTCGCCCCATACGTCGGCATGTCGTTGGGTCGTAGTTTCGGTGAAACGGCCACGCTGGTGCGTCAAGAAGGAGGAGATCCGAGCCAGATACGATTCGTAGTCGGTGCGAGGATGTGGTTCTAAGGGTTCGAATCTGTCACGGAATGCTCAGTTCTCACGGGGGTCGTCTTTACAGACCTTACGAGAGAGTCTACGATCCATGAGTCAGCTATGAAATACGTGTGGCACCATCTCGAATTATGAATGCGCGTGCTTGTTCCACATGATAGGCTGGCGCACGGTATTGTGATGATTCCAAGACGCAGCAGAGGCGCAGCGGTGAAGGTCGACAGGCTCTCGATCGTCGTATTGGGAATCCTGCTCAATCTGACGCTTGCAGTGTCGGGGTTGGCCGGCACTCAGCAGATCCCTACGGCGGGTGGCCACGATTTGCAGAATCAGGTCAAGGCGACCGCCAATAAAGTGATTCCGGCGGTGGTCAGTATCGCGTCGACGGTCATGGTGCGCGACCAATCCTTCAGCGACGACGCCCTGCCGTTCGGTCTGTTTAAAGAGCCGCCGACCCGTCGGCAGTATGGACAGGGCTCTGGGGTGATTGTCACGCCAGACGGCTACATCGTCACGAATAATCATGTGGTCGCCGATGCCGTCGATGTGGAAGTGATCCTGGCGGATCGCCGTCAATACAAAGGGAAGGTGGTGGCCACGGATCCGAAGACCGACGTGGCGGTGGTGAAGATTCACGCTTCGAATCTGCCAGCAGCAGTCTGGGGGGATTCGGGCAATCTCGCCGTGGGCGATTTTGTGCTCGCCATCGGCAATCCGCTGGGATTGAGTCGCACCGTGACTTTCGGCATCGTGAGCGCGGTAGGCCGTGCAGATGTGGGCGTCGCGGATTTCGAAGACTTTATCCAGACGGACGCACCGATCAATCCCGGAAATTCAGGCGGCGCGCTCGTCAATATTCAGGGCGAACTGATTGGGATCAACACGGCGATTGCGAGTCCCACCGGCGGCAGCGTGGGGGTGGGGTTTGCGATCCCCAGCAACATGGCGCGCGCGGCGATGCAGAGCCTCATCAAGACGGGCCGCGTGGTGCGAGGATTTCTGGGAGCCTCGACGCAAGACGTGAGTCCGCCGCTGGGGAAAATTTTCCGTCTGCCGGACGTCAAGGGCGCAATCGTGACCGATGTCCAGGCCAAAGGGTCTGCCGAACGGGCGGGCTTGAAACGAGGCGACGTGGTGGTGCGTTTCGATGGGCGAGACATCATGGACAGCGGCCAGTTGCGGAATTTGGTGGCGCAAGCGACGATCGGCAGCAAACATCGTCTGGATATCATCCGCGACGGAAAATTGTATCAGGCCGATTTGGTTATCCAGGAAGCTCCTCGTGAAAGGGCAAAGAAGAGTCAAACCGCCGGCTCCACGGCGTCCACGGTCCATCCGCTCGCGGGCGTGGTCTTCGACGACGTGACGCCTCCCTTGGCACGGCAGATGGATTTGCCGGTGAATAACGGAGTCGTCGTGACAGATATTGAAGAAGGGAGCTTGGCAGAAACCTCCGGTTTACAACCGGGTGATGTCGTGCTGGAACTGAACCGACAATATGTGAACAATTTCTCGGCCCTTCAGCGTCTTGCCGATCCATTGAAACCCGCCGATCTTGCCCTCCTGCTCGTGAACCGCCAGGGGAACGTCATGTACATCCCGATCCAGGGGGAATAAAGAGAGGGTTGCCTGGCAGGAAGATAGAGGCACGAGAGTTGAAAATCCTACAGTCCCAGAGACTATAGGTTCCGATTTAGTCCAGTCGCTTTCTACTCAATCACTTACAGAGGATAAAGAGGTAGGCGGGGAACCGACGAAGCCAGATCGGACAAGATAGTTCTGCCACAGCTTAGCCACAGCGACGACCAGTGATTTGGGTCAAAAACTTCTGGCTCTGTCAGGGAATTCCCGGGCTACTTGTTGGGCATTGGCATATTCTTTGAGAGGGGCAACAACACATCTTTCTGGCCGAATGCGGGCGTCCCCAAGCACCTTATGAGACGGCGACCGTGAGCATGGGGTCAGGCAGGTTCGAGTGGGTTCGAATGGCTCAAGAGGTACAGAAATGACTGATGCGCGGCCTGCACGAGCAAGTGTTCGTCTGATTGGACTCATCGTTCTCCTTGCAGTACAAGGGTGTGCCCACATCCCACCCTCCCCGCTCCCCGAATCACTGCAACAGCAACTCGGCAAGATTGGAGTGGTGGCCACCACCACGGAGGGGCACCAGGCGTTCAGCTCCCCTGGGAGGGGACGACTGAGTAATGTCTGGAGGGGCGCACGGTCTTATGCTGGAGAGTGGGATTATCGGTTTAACCAGACTTTTTTTGGTGACCCTGGAGGCAGGCCTACAGGCATGGAAGCCCTTGTTTTGGTGCCGGCCTATCTTTTGGGAGCGACAACCTTCCCGGTGGTAGGGGCTCTCCACGGCGCGGTGGCATCGGAGTCTTGGTCAGAGGCAGAGACAACCTTCCGCACCATTGTGGCCGAACTGGATCTCAATCAGGTATTGCCGCGGCACCTCATCGCCTTCGCTCAAGCGCATGGGTACGCTCTGACCAATCTGTCCACAGTCTTGCAGGCGGGGGCCCAACAAGAGTCGCGCTATGCCGCCGCTAAAAACAACGGCATCGATACGGTGCTTGAGATTCAGGACCTCACGGTGAATTTGACTCCTGCAGAGTATAGAGTGAATCCGCATCGAAGGCTGACCCTCTCAGCCCGTGTGCAGCTCATCCGAACGGTCGATCAGACAATCCTCGATGATCGTGTCATCACCAACAAGTTCGGGCCAGCGCTGCTGCGCGATGGATGGACAGCGAACCACGGTCCAGAACAGCACATACCCCTTCACGAGAAGGATATCCGAGCCGAATTCCCTATTCCAACTGAATTCGACATCATGGTGCAAAGCAGAGTCGACTCGCTTCAGCCGACCATGAGCTGGGAACCGTTTCCTGCCGCCAACGTCACGTACGACCTGAAGATTTAGCGCGCGGAACCGTGGAGATCCGACGCCTTAGTCTACAGCCGAACGAACCTCGACCAAGCCACTCACAAGCTCGAGACGGCGCTCGAGCCTTCCACGCCGTACTACTGGTCGGTGCGTGCGCACTTTTCAGAGCAGGGAAGGGATCGGATCACAGAATGGACCCGACGCTCGGTAACGTATAACCTCATGGCGAAAGTCCTGACTTTGGGAATATTGGCTGTGATGCCGGACCCAGTAGCGGAGGGCTTTTTTGTCTTTATCACTCCGCCACCGCCTTCCCCATAGCCTCGGCCAACTGGGTCCTAATCACAATGGTTCCCCTGGGGCAACGCGTCGTTGTTAGATCCAGATGCCGAGTGACAGGAACACGCTACGAATTGAATTGCATATTCGCAGAGTGCGCTGTTACTGCGGAGTGTTGGGTGTGGGGAGCTCACAGACCAAAGCCCGCTTCTCATGCTCTGTCGCTGGTTTTCTGATCTGACCTGCACTGTTCCTTAGCCGTAGGCTTCACGTCGATGGCGCACGGCGGTAATGTCACTGCGGCGTTCTTTGTCGAGAATCGAATAAATGACTCGATAATCGCCGATACGAATGCGCCACAGGTGCTTCTCACCAGTCGATTTGCGCGAACTGTGTGGACGCGGGTGGACTGCAAGGGATTCGATCTTGGAGAGGATGCGGGAAATGACAGAGGAGTCGAGTGCTTCCAATTCGCGGCGTGCCGATCGGGCAAAAGCAATGGAATCTCTAGCCACGGAGCTTGCCTAGGCGGCGAAGACGATCTTTCACGGCATCCAGAGACTCTCGCGGTTCACGAGCTCGATCCCGTGCGACGACACTATCGAAAAAGTCTTCCCACAGTTGACCATGTCGCTTCAGATCAATGAGCACCGCGGTCTTCTGCCCTCGTTTATTTGTGACGAAATTGATACCTCTCATCTTGCCTCCAGATGGCGTCTTACCTGTGATTGAAAAGTAGCCTTAATCTCATGAAAACAGAAGATAATACTCTGGATAGAGCCTGATGCAGTCAGGAAACGCATCGGTGTGACTGCCGCTGGTGGACTTTCGGGGATTCTGCTAGAGCGGAAACAATTGAAGATCGAAGGCCCGCTCAGTGAACCAGACGAGCGCAATGCCGATTACCGTCAGCGATTCGCCGGTAAGCACCAGTCTGGGGTAGGACCAGGAGTGGCGGATCAGATAAGCCATCGGCAAGAACGCGGCGACGATGGCGAGTTGGCCGATTTCAACCCCGACGTTGAAGATGACCAGTCTTAGCAACAACGAGTCGTGAGGCAGACAAGATCCGTGAAAACTGCAGTGAAATTAAAGCCATGAATAGGAGCAAATCCGAGTGCGATAGGCCAAATGGCGATTCGTCATCATGGAATATCCCGAAGGACCACTGGAGAGCTCTATGTGCTCGAAGGCGGCTGCAATATTGCCGGTCGTGAAATGACAGTTGGGGACTATCATCGCGCCGAAGCCGGGACCGTGCATCATGATACATCAACCGACGAGGGCTGCTTGCTGCTCGTGAGTTTTTCTCCACGGAACGAGATGTTGCAATAGTGTTTCGTCGGACACCAATTTCCTTTCCTTCATGAATCCGAACAGGCTTTAGGCTTCGTAAAGCATGTCGTACAGGCTTTTGGTTGCCATCTTTGCTTCAAAGTGTTACGAAAGGCATATTCGTGCTACTAGTAATGGGAGGTGTTATGGATGAACTAATCCGGTTCGGTGTGTCGTTGGATCGGCGACTGCTGGCTGAGTTCGACCGGCATATCCGGCGGAGGCATTACACAAGTCGGTCGGAAGCTCTCAGGGATCTAATTCGAGACAATTTGGTCGGAGAGGAATGGGATGAGAACAAGGAAACCGTCGGCACGATCACGTTCGTCTATGACCACCATGTACGAGACCTCACCGGCAAGCTGACCGACATTCAGCACGATTACCATGGGCAGATATTGTCTGGCATGCACGTCCACCTTGATCACAATCATTGTCTTGAGGTGCTGGTGGTGAAAGGTAAGGGGACGGATATCAAAAAGGTGGCGGACGCCCTGGTATCGGTCAAGGGAGTGAAGCACGGTAAGTTGACGATGACCACAACGGCAAAATCACTCCATTAGTTGTTCACCAGTGAGACATCGTGCGAGGAACCGATCAACCTCAATCGCCCATTGTCTGTGGCTAGCAATAGCCCTCTGTTGGAACGGCGGCGCGCTTGCCCATGATCCTGACGATCCGGAGCTGGAAGTGCCGGAAGTCGCTGTTACCGGTGAAAAACCGGTGGCGGCTTCCTCTCAACAGTTCATTCCCGACAAAGAGATCGTGCTGCAGCCTCAAGGGAGACCGGCCCAAGTTCTTCGCTTGATCCCCGGTATGGTGGCGGTTGAGCATTCCGGCGGGGCAGGAAAGGCGGACCAGTACTTTCTCCGCGGATTCGATGCCGACCATGGAACGGATGTCGCCTTCTTCACGGACGGCATGCCGATCAACCTCAGGACACACGCGCATGGGCAGGGGTATGCCGACCTGAATTTCATCATTCCTGAAACCATTGAAGGGGTCGATGCCTCCAAAGGCGCCTATCTCCCGGAGATCGGCGATTTTAATGTGGCAGGGGCGATCAATTTCAAGACCAGACAAGTCGTTCGAGAAGGCATCGCGCAAGCGATGGGCGGGGAGTTCGACACTCAGCGGTATCTGTTGATGTTCTCGCCGACGAAAGACAGAATCCGCACGTTGTTCGCCGGGGAAATCTACGATACGAACGGCCCGTTCATAAACGACAACAACTACCTTCGCACCAATGTGCTGGGGAAAATCACCAGCAACTTCACCGGGCGCGACGAAATCAGCCTGACGGCGACGTTGCAGTATTCGAAGTGGAATGCCTCCGGGGAGATTCCTCAACGTGCAGTCTTCGCAGGACTGATCGATCGGTTCGGCTCCATTGATCCCTCCGAGGGCGGCAACACGCTCCGGAGCACGGTCCGATTGAACTACCATTACGACACGACGACGGGAGGGCAATTCTTTGCCAATGCCTACGGACAGTATTACCGGCTGGATCTCTTTACGAATTTTACGTTCTTTCTCAACAATTCCGTTAACGGCGACGGTATTGCGCAATACGATCGCCGTGGGATCTATGGCGGTGACCTCGGCTACAAACAGCGAGGAGAGATTCTGGGAATCCCAGTCATTGGGACGGTCGGATTTCAAACGAGAGTGGATGACATCCACTCCAAATTGGGCACGCAAACGACGAGGACCACGACCGGCACGACGGCGGACAGCGACGTTTTCGAGGTGTCCTATGCGCCGTTCATCAAAGCCGAGGCTCAGCCGATCTCCTGGATGCGGCTGGCGGGCGGGTTGCGCTGGGAAATATTTACCTTCGATGTAAAGAACCTCTGTGTCACTTGTGCGGAGCAACGGGGTGGAAACACAAACTCAGGGATACTCCTTCCGAAAATGAACATGATTCTCGGGCCATGGGTGAAGACGGAATTCTTCGTCAATTATGGAGAAGGGTTTCACAGCAACGATGCGCGATCCGCCGTACAAGTGGGTAGTTCACCGCTTGCTCGTTCAGTGAACTATGAGGTCGGTGTCCGATCCAAGCCATGGGGACCAGAGGGACTCGAATTGACCGCCACCGCTTGGCGAATTGACCTCCAGTCCGAACTCGTCTTCGTCGGGGATGAGGGAACAACCGAAATTCGTGGGCCGAGTCGACGACAGGGCTTTGAAGTCGCTGCGCGTGGTCAAGTCTGGGGCCCGCTTTATGTCAACGGCAGCTTCACCTGGACAGACGCCAAGTTCCGCAACGGGGAGGCGATTCCCCTGGCTCCGGAATACACCGCCTATGGGGCCGCAATCCTTCAATGGCCGGAAGGGTTGACGTCCCAGTTGCAGGCCACGTACCTCGGAGTCAGGCCGCTGATCGAAGATCGGAGCATCAAATCGCCCTCGTGGATCGTCTTTGATTGGACACAGCGCTATCGGTTGCCGATCCGATTGCCCCACGGCCGCCTGGAAGCATTCTACTT
>JARFPM010000019.1 GCA_030444405.1 Nitrospira sp. | reverse complement strand
TTATGGTTCTCCCGCATTTTGTGCTCAAGCACATAGCCGATCGCCACGAGGGGCGCGGCCATGGCCAGGTACAGCGCGCCGATTTCAATGAAGTAGCGTGGGACCGTATGGCCTGTAAAGGGCAACAAGGCCACGAAATCGAGTCCCCAGTTCACGAATATCCACACGACACTCGTGATGACCCCTTCGCGGAGAAATCCGTCCCTGACTCCTAGAAAGTACAAGGCTGACAGGATGCCGCCGACGAGCGCTCCTTCCACAACCATGATCGTCTTGAAGAAGATCAGGTCGGTCTGCCTCAGCGATAACAACGGAATGGCTGTCACGTAAGGAATGACCCACAAGATGAGCCCATATCCGATCTTCTTCAGCATCATCCTTCCTCCCTGCCTAATAAGAGACTCCAGGGACACCTCACTGTTTCTACTCCTGGCACTGTGAAGTATTCGCGCGTTGATCCATTTGTCAGCAGCATCATGGCTGCTGAGACCGTTCCGCACTCAGCATAAGAAGTTCGATTTCTTCCGTAATCTCTTCTTGCCGAAGAATATTACGTTTCAATTCTAATTCTGATATTTCTTTTTCAAGCCGCTGTATCGCGCCTTCCAGATGGGATACCCGAGCACGATTCTCCGCCAAGAGGGCACTATAAAAGATCTTATGCAAGAAGGAATAGAAGTAGAGATCAATCAACTCAGCTAGAAATACAGGCGGGGGCAGATTCAGGAGCGGTGGATCCGCGAAACGAGCTGTCTTGCCAGGAGGCAGCTCGAATGGTCGGAGGGTTTGACTAAACGCACCGTCTGTTTCTAAGGCATGCGAAACGACCGTGATTGTCAGAGGTCGGGCTGATGGTTCTTGTCTCTGCAACTCATGGATGTGATCCATCACCCGAATCAATACCGACTGGACTTCTTCCGCAACAGACGCTCCCTCGACGGACATCGGTACATATCGACCGTCCGAAATCCGCGCTGTCAGCTTTTGCCCCACCGTCAGGAGGACTGGACCTTGATCTCCCATGAGCTGCAGCCGTTCTTGAACATGTGCAAGCAACTGTTCATTGAAATCACCGCAAAACCCTCGTTCCGAACCGATAACGACATACAGTGCTCTGCCGTCGTCCGTGGGCGACAGCGCTTCGGGGTAAAACATGAGGAAATCGGCACCCGCCTCCTGCATGCTTGTCACCACGCGGTCCTGCGCAGACAACAGCCGGGTCAGCTTCTGTATCTCCATTAGCGCAAGGTTTTTCATGGCGCTCATGATAGCGCTGATCTCACCGAGTGAGCGGATCTGGTCCTCGATGTCGCGTCGTTTGCTCATGTCGCCATGTGCTGATCGAGCCAATGACTCACAGTTGCCGTCCATTCCTCCTCACGACTCTCCAGCGTGAGATCGCTCTCTTCCACACGCGCCGCGAGATACCCGAGCAAGGCAGGAATCGATGCCAAGGGAACCTTGTCGAAGAGACCATGCTGAAATCCCGTCAACCAGGCCAGATGAAACTCGATAGGCATGGGAGCCAGCCTATCCTGCTTCAGCAATTCCCGCAGGACACGGCCCCGTGCAATCTTTGCTTCCATCGACGCCTCAAGACGCGATCCGAATCGGGTGAAGACCTCCAACTCGAGGAATTGCAGATAATCCAACTTCATGCGTCCCGCCTTTTCTTTGATGCGGTGATGCTGTCCCTTCCCCCCGACACGGGACACGGATTTCGTCACATCGATGGCGGGAAGAATGCCTGACGCAAAGAGCCGCTTATCGAGATAGATCTGTCCATCGGTAATCGAGATCAGATTCGTGGGAATATAGGCTGCGATTTCTCCCTCCCTCGTCTCGACGATCGGCAAGGCCGTCATACTGCCGCCCCCATGCGCCGGGGCAAGACAGGTCGATCGCTCAAGCAGACGTGAGTGGAGAAAAAAAATATCGCCAGGATAGGCCTCGCGTCCTGGTGGACGCCGGAGGAGCAGCGAGAGCTCGCGATACGCTTCTGCGTGCATCGTCAGATCGTCGTAAACCACCAGCGTGTCGTGCCCCTGCCACATCCAGGTTTCCGCCACGGCACATCCCGCATACGGAGCCAGGAACTTGAGGCCAGGCAGCGACGTCGCCTCTGCGACGACAAGCACGGCATGCTTCAATGCACCGTACTGCCGGAGGGTTTCGATCGTGTCAACGACACTCGACCGCTTCTGACCAACCAGGACATAGACACAGCGCACCCCTTGGCCCCGTTGATTGATGACCGCATCGATGGCCAAGGAGCTTTTTCCGAGCCCATTGTCGCCGATGATCAATTGGCGCTGGCCCTTGCCGATGGGAATCAGGGTATCCACGATCTTGCTTCCCGTATACAACGGTTTATGGACGAAGTCGCGCGCTGTAATCGGCGGCGAAAGAATGTCCAACGGACGAGTGGCTGAACATTCAGGATGGCCCAATCCATCGAGTGGATTTCCCAAGGGGTCGATGACTCGACCAATCAGAGCCTCCCCGGTCGGGATGCCCATGCGCCGGCCGGACAGATGCGCGATCGTTCCGGCAGTCAGTCGGTCGGTCTGTTCGAGCAGGATGGCGCCGACGATGTGCGCTTCCAGCTGAAACACCATGGCGCGGCTGCCGTCTTCGAGATCAAGGATTTCATCCATCGCTGCCGATGGCAAACCCTCGATCCAAGCGATGCCATCCCCGACCGACACGACAATCCCTTGTTCGGAGACCCGCAGGCTGAACCGATAGTCACGGAGCCACGCGGCCTGACCTGCCAACACCTGATTCGATGCGATTGATTGACTAAGCATGGCGCGACGATTCGGCAAAAAAGTTCATTTCGTCTTGCACATTGGCGCGAAGGACCCAGGATCCAAAACTGATCCGTAAGCCGGCGATGAGATTTCTGTCTTCGAGAAATTCGCAGGGCACCTCCCGCCCCATCAGCGTTCGGCAGGCGTCTCCGAGGTCCTTCCGCTGGGCCGTGTCGAGTGGATACCCGCTCGTAATCCTCATCGCAAGCCCTGTCGTGGCCGGCACAGACCGGATGGCCCGAATCTTGTCCTGGGGCAGGCGGGGAAGATCCTCCATCACCAGGTCGATAATCCGTCGTTCTAACTCCTCCCCCCCCAGGCGTGACAGGAGTCGACTCGCGAATGTTGCCCCTTGTGCGATGGCGGAAGCCTCGGTCTGTTGCGTGAAATCTTTCAACCGCCGTTGTTCGACCGCAGCGGCTTTTTTTCGCTCCTGATCGAGTTCTGTACGAAGGCCGTCCAGCAGCCGATTCCGTTCGGCGCTGATTTCGTCACGCAGCTTTGCGCGAGCCTTGTCTTTTTCCTGCTCCCACTCTGCGAGACGATTCACGTATTGGCCCCGTAAGGTCTCTGCATCGCTCCGCATCTGTTCTGCATCCGCCTGCGTCTTTTGAATGGCAGTCTTGCGCTGGGCGATGACTTTCATCACGGGTTTATACAGAAATCGGTTAAGGAGCCAGATCAGGACCAGAAAGTTGATCAGTTCGAGTATGAACGTCGTCCAATCCAGTTCCACAGGTCACCCTCCACAGTTCCCCGCGTGGACAGCGGTAGACCGCGTGCGCCAACCATCGGTCATGGCTTCAGCATGTATTCGAGCAACGGATTTCTGAAGAGAATGATCAACACGATCACCAGACAGTAAATTGCCAACGACTCAATCATGGCGAGGCCAATAAACAGCGCTCGGGTAATTGAGCGTTCTGCTTCAGGCTGCCTCGCCAGCGCTTCCAATGCCTGGCTGATGGCACGCCCCATTGCCATCGCCGGAATCATGGTTCCGATGGCAATAGCCAATGCGGCAACGACTGTCGAGGCAAGGGCAAACCAGCTGATGTCACGCATGGTCACTCCTGTACTTGAGGTTTTCTAGATTCTTGTGAGTGAATTGCACCTGCAATATAGATCAAGGCGAGCATACCGAAGATATAGGCCTGGATCAGCGCTTCGATGATGTGCAAGATCAACAATGGAATCGGCACCAAGAAACCTGCCACGAGCAGCACCAACAGTGCCGCCATTTCGAGACTCATGATGTTGCCGAACAGCCGGATGGCAAGAGCGAGGGTACGGGTGAGTTCACTCATGAGGTGGAACGGGAGCATGATCGGCATGGGAGCCAAATAGTGACGCAGATACGCTCGGATCCCCTGTGAGCGGATGCCGAACCAGTGCACCGAAAGAAACACGATGACGGCCAACGCCGCAGTCGTCGACAGGTCACCGGTCGGAGCGTGGACACCGGGGATCAGACCGGACAGATTAGCCACCATGATAAACAGCCAGAGCGTGGCAATGAAGGGAAGCAGTCGCGCCGTCTGTGCGGGCAGCACGGCTCGAATCGCCTCATCCGCCGCACCGAGCAACCCTTCCAATACAACTTGGACCGGACCAGGATCGAGGCTTAGCCACCTGGTCCCGATCCAAGACCCCACGACGAGAGCGAACATGATGCCCCATGTGGTGAGGACCGGTTCGGCTAACACGACCGGTCCAAGCTGCACCCCCGCCCCTCTCAACAGATCGGACGATCCCATCCGTTATTCCCTCACGTTCAAATAGACGCTCATGGCGCCGATACCCACACCGAGAACAATCAGACTCAGCGTCCAGCGCATCGAATACCCGGGAACCAAACCGTCCAGCCATTGACCGACATAGGCACCGACGATCACGGGCACGACAAACAGCAACCCCAAGGTCCCCAGATAAACAGTCTGTCTCAGCAGAGTAGGTCTGTCTTCTTCCGCTTGCTTCATGCGGCGAATCTGCTTGGTAACCTCTTCCTTCAATTGATTCTCGCTTTTCATGACGCGGCATACTCCCCACGGCCCATTCTCCAGAGTCGCTTGAACATTTCCTCCTCCAATCGATGCAGGCTATCTTTGATACGGTGCAGCGAGGTCTCTTCCGTCACCAACTGGTCTTCGAGTGCCTGGCTGATCTGGGCATAGTCGTCGTCACGGATGTATCGTCTGGCGCTCAGGTAGAGGTTGTTGTCGATACAATAGAGCAGGCCTCGTGGCACAGCCAGAAAATGCCAGCGGTCGTCCGTGGTCCGATAGCGCGCGAGTCCGAACGCAAGCACCGTCATCATCCTTACATGACCGGCAAGAATGCCAAAGAGCCCCGAGTCGTCCTGTCCCACGAAGCTCGCCACCTGATCAATCCGCTCGTAGTGCGTTGCGTCCTGCAGATGGAGGACGAAAGACTTCATGCTTGCGCACCTTTCATCGAGCCACGCATGTAGCACCGATCTTCCGGCACTTCGTCGAACTCTCCGCGCAGGAACGCCTCGCAATCGAGGAGCGTGTCGGCCAAGGGCACGGATACCCCTTGGATACCGGTCAGTTCCGCGGTGACATGGAACGGCTGAGTCAGGTACCGCTGGAGTTTCCTGGCCCGCACCACGATACGCCGGTCTGTCTCGGACAGTTCTCCGATGCCGAGCATGGTGAGGATATCTTCGAGTTCCCGATACCTCGCAAGATGCTCTCTCACTCCTTCGGCAATTCGATAGTGCCGATCTCCGAGAAAGTGACGATCCATCAATTTGCTCGTGGATTGCAGCGGGTCCACGGCCGGATAGATGCCTTTGCTGGCCTGAGCGCGCGTCAGGATAACGAGCGTGTCCAGGTGATTCAGAATGCCGCTCACGGCTGGATCAGTCATGTCGTCGGCCGGAACGTAGACGGCTTGTACGGAGGTGATCGCACCCTTCGTGGTGGAGATAATGCGCTCTTCCAATTCCGCGACCTCCGTCATCAAGGTCGGCTGGTATCCCACTGTCGCCGGCATTCGCCCAAGCAGACCGGATATTTCACTGCCCGCCTGAACAAAGCGAAACACATTGTCCATCAAAAACAGCACGTCCTTCTGGAGCGTATCGCGAAAATATTCTGCATAGGTCACGGCAGCCAACCCTACCCGGAACCGAACCCCAGGGGACTCATCCATCTGACCAAAGATCAGCGTCGTCTGCGGCATGACTCCGGCTTTCTGCATCTCATGCCAGAGTTCGTGCCCTTCCCGAATCCGCTCACCGACCCCGGCGAACACGGACACGCCGCGGTGCAGCGCTACAATGGCATGCATAAACTCCGTGAGAAGTACGGTCTTCCCAATCCCGGCACCCCCAAACAATCCGGTCTTGCCGCCTCTAATGAAGGGAAAGAGCAGATCCATCACCTTGATGCCGGTTTCCAGAATTCCACTCACGGGTTTCGTCTCGTGGAGCGGCGCCGGCTTGGCCAGAATGTTGCGAAACTCACGGGTCGCGAGAGGCGGTCCCCCGTCCAAGGGTTCCCCAAAAACGTTCAAGACCCGACCGAGGCAATCAGGAGCCACGGGAACGTGCACGGGCGCCCCCGTATCGAACACCGGCATGCCACGACGCAGTCCGCTTGTTCGATGCAAGGTGATGGCGCGCACGTGGCGCTCGTCGAGATGTTGATAGACCTCGAAAATGTATGTCTCGTGGTCTATCGCTGAGCACAATGCTTGGTGCATGGGAGGAAGTCGATCGCACGAGATGTCGACGACAGGGCCACGCACTTTGGCGATGACTCCAATCGCGTCATGATCGTCGTGAAGAGTTCCTTCTGGTCTCAATCCCACCTTGCACTCACAATTATTGAAACCTCGTCGCTGCTGCTGATACAGTCCTTACCGGAACTGTCTTCTGAACCGCCACAGACCGAATCCGAACAAGGCTCCGCCCAAGGCCACCATCGACAAGACGGACGGCCACAAGATATCAAGCCCTGTCCCCTTCAATTGAATGCCGTAGCTGATGTTGACGAAATGATGCAGGGGAGAGAGCAGCATCAGCTCACGTAACCAGATCGGCATCGCTTCCGGTGGTGTCCATGTGCCGGACAAGTTGATCATGGGAGCCACAACCAAGATCGTCATCAGACTGACTTGGGCCTGATTGTTCGCGATCGTCGCAGCCATAAGTCCGAGCCCTGATGTCGTAAAGACATACAACGTCGTCATCGCGAAATAGAGGGCGAGGCTTCCCTTCATCGGCACGTTGAAGATCGCATGTAAGATCCCGAAGAGACTCATGGCGGTGCCGGCAAGAATCACCAGCGTCATGGCTGCGACCTTCGGAAACATAATCTGGAAGGGGGAGAGAGGGGAAACGAGCAACTGTTCCACCGTCCCACGCTCCCGTTCTCTCACCAAGGCCGCAGCCGGCAGCAAGACGGCAAAGATCGTGGTGATAGTGAGCACCTCAGAAATCGACATGAACCAGGATTCGTCCTGGTTCGGGTTGTACCAAATCCGATGATCGCTCCGGACGACTGGAAGCGAGAGATTCCCGTTGGCTGATAACCCCATGGCTCGCGCCGACGCTTCGAGGCCGAACTCTCCAACAATCCTGGCCCCATAACTCGCTGCGGATAGGCCCTGGGGGGAATGGGTGGCGGCCACCTGCATCTGCACGGATGTGGACTCACCGCTGGCGAGCATCTCGTGAAATCTTGGCGGAATATCCAGCAGGACGATGTCATCACCGAAATCCAGTCGCCGAAGTCCGTCTTTCGGATGGTCCACCAGACCATCGAACCGAAAATACGGCTGGTGGAACCGATAAATGAGTTCACGAGATGATACCGTTTGATCGGCATCGTGGACGACCAGCCCCGCGTTCACAAGTTGCATGCTGGTGCCGCTGCCGGCGAGATAGACATCCATGATAAAGGCCCAGAAAAAGAACCCGATGAGCGCCTTGTCGCGGAAAAGCTGGCGCAATTCTTTCACGATCATCACGGAAATCCGTCGCCACCAGACCGCCTGCAACATTGGCGAGCGAACAGCGTGCATCATACGGATGGCCTCTTGCGAAACAGCCAATAGCCGATGCTCAGTAGTGAGATGGCATACACGACGAGGACGGAGACATCCGGCCACAAGACCTCAATTCCCACTCCTTTGAGAAACGTTCCGTGCACAATGTTTGTGAAGTACATCTCGGGGAAGAGATGCGCGATCACTTTGGTCTGAGGCGCGAGAGCCGAGACCGGCACCAACAACCCACCGTAGAGCATCGTCGGCACGATGCTCAGCACGACTGTGATGATCGCAGCCGCCTGCTGAGTATTCACCAGCAGGCTCACGATCAACCCCTGACCCGTCGTGATGAACACAAAGAGTAGAGCCGTCGCATAGAAAAACAGACCGTTCCCTTTAAAAGGGGCGGCGAAGAGGTACACGGCCATGAGCCACAGGACGAGGATGTTGAAGGCCGAGATCGCAACGTAGGGAGCCAACTTGCCGACCAGGAACTCCAATCGGCTGACCGTGGAACTATAGATGTTATAGATCGACCCCCGTTCCTTCTCGCGTACGATTCCCAAGGCTGTCAGTAAAGGCGGCGCCAACGTGAGCACAAGCATGACCAGGGCGGGGGCGATGGTCCACGCGCTTTTGACCTCTTGGTTATAGAGGTATCTCACCTCCAACTTGATCGGTTGAATGAGCTGGCGCGCTCGATCGGGGGCGAGACCTTTGATGCGGGCCACGTGGGCCACGACGAGTTCCTCGCTGAAGGCCGTATTGATTGCGATCACATATCCTTTCGTAATGTCGCTCCGGAGAGGAAATGTGCCGTCAACCAGCGTTTGTACGCCGACCGCCTGCCCGGCTAGCAACCGCTCTTGAAACTTCTCGGGGATGATGATCACGGCCCGAATGCGGCTTGAAGCGAGCAGCGGCTCGACCTCTCGTTCATCCGTCAATGCCCCCTTGAAATCAAAATACCGAGACTGCTGAAAGCGATACAGATAATCGCGGCTGAGGGAGCTGTGATCACGGTCCACCACGGCATAGGGGATGTTTTCCACATCCAAGACCATGCCGTAGCCGAACACCAGCATCCAGAGGATCGGAATCAGAAAGGCAAGGGACAGGAACATCCGGTCTCTGACGGTCTCCCGCCATTCTTTTGAGGCGACGGCTGCGACACGGCGAACATTCATGCTGCCGCCTCTTTCACCGTCGCTTGTTCCTGCCGTTCCAACACCATCACGCGGTACACAAACACGTCCTCGAGGCTGAGGGGGCGGACAAGTACGTCTTGGACATGCACGCCGTCGGATGACAAGGCCGTGCGAAGCCGTGCTTCATCCTGAGGGGGATCGAGCGAAAGCAAGTGGATTTTCGTTCCAAAAAGCGCGGCACCGGAAAATCCCGCCTGCGTCGCTCGACGCAGGGCCAGCCCCGGTTGATCCGTCGCCACTTCAAGAAGTTGTCCAGCTTCTTTTTCAACCTGGCGCTTCATATCGCCCGGAGACCCTTCCGCCACGATCCGGCCTGCATACATCAGCGCCAGGTGATCGCAATGCTCGGCTTCGCTCATATAATGGGTGGTGACGAGCATGGCGACTCCCTCTTCCCGCGCCAGCCGCGAGAGGATGTCCCAGAAGTGGCGGCGCCCGATCGGATCGACGCCGGAGGTCGGTTCATCGAGAAACAACACGCGGGGTTGATGCACCAGGGCACAGCCGAGCGCCAATCGCTGGCGGACCCCCATCGGTAATCGGCCGGTCAAACTCGATTCATATCCCTTCAATCCCGCCATCGATACGATCCACGCGAGCCGCTCTTTCGTCTCCTGCCGATCGAGTCCATAGATCCCGGCGAAGAGCCGGATGTTCTCCTCCACAGTCAGGTCCAGATAGAGCGAAAAGGCTTGGGACATGTAGCCGATCCGTTCCTTGATGGCTTCCCCCGCCGTCTTCATCTCCACACCGGCCACCCAGCCTTCCCCTCCTGTCGGGGGCAAAATGCCGTTCAGCATCTTGATGACGGTCGTCTTTCCCGCACCGTTTGATCCAAGCAGTCCGAATATCTCTCCCGACTTCACCTGAAAGCTGACGCGGTCCACCGCACGAAAGGTTCCGAAATAGCGGATGAGACCCTTCGCTTCGATCGCTAGCGCATCATTCGACGTAACAGGTGTGGCGGGAGGCATTTCGACGGCCGTCGGCTGTTCGCCCTGGCGAAGCAACAGCGCAACGAAGACATCCTCAAGTTCCGGCTCATCGACCCGAAGCTGCACAGGCGTGATATCACCCAGGCTCGATGTGATCGATTGCATCGCGGTGGCGTGAATGGTCTCCTCCGTGAAGACGCGAAGCAGGGAACCCAGCGCCTCAACCTGCTTATACTGTGTCTTGAGCCGGGTAATCGCATCCAGTTGAGGTGTTGCTTCAAACGTCACCATTAAACCAGGGGCGAGCATTTGAACTTCCGCCGGCGTTCCCGATGCCAACACCTTGCCGCTCGACAGAAACGACAGCCGATGAAACCGTGAGGCCTCGTCCATGTAGGCCGTGGAGACCAACGCGGTCATTCCTTTCGCCTGCAGCAACTCGGCGAGAATGGCCCAAAACTCCCGGCGTGACACAGGATCGACACCGGTGGTCGGTTCATCCAGGATCGCCAGCTCTGGTTCGTGAATGAGGGTACAGATCAGGCCGAGCTTCTGTTTCATGCCTCCAGACAGATTCTTCATCGCTCGATCGCGGAACTTATCGAGGCGGGTCATCGTGAGCAGACGGGCTTTGCGCTGAGCCAACTCCTGTTCGGGAACCAGTCGAAGTCGCGCAAAGAAGTCGATATTCTCCTCGACAGAAAGGTCGGGGTATAAACTCAGCCCCAGACCTTGCGGCAGAAAACCGATCCGTTGCTTCACTCGCTCCGCCGCTCGTTCCGAATCGACCAGCGTGCCGAAAACGTTGACCGTGCCTTCGTCATAGGTCAACACACCGGCAATCGCCTTCATGAGGCTGCTCTTCCCCGCTCCGTCCGGCCCGATGAGGCCGTAGATTTCACCGCGACGAACATCCAGATCGACACCGTCGACTGCCGCGTACTTCTTGTAGCGCTTCACGAATGCGGACACGTTAATGACGGTATCCGAATGCTGAGGGCCAAGTGCCGAGTGCTGTGTTGAAGTCGGAGCCACCGTTCACTCCTCACGTCTCACGAGTCACCTTTCACGATCTCGGTTTCGTCCACGCCACATCTTCTTTCCATCGAATGATGGCATCGGCGGGCAAGCCCGGCGTCAGACGATGATCCGGATTGTCGGTTAGGTACAGGCGGACCGCGTAAATCAGCTTCACCCGCTCGTCCGGCGTCTGCACTTCCTTAGGAGTGAATTCGGCTTTGGAGGCGATATATCGAAGAGTCGCATTGAACGGTTGCTCGGGAAAGGCATCGGTATGAACGCGCGCCGGCAGGCCGAGGCGCAGCTTTCCGATCTGCACCTGCGGCACATAGACCTGGAGATAGAGACGATCAAGATCGACCAATTCCAGCAGCGGGGCGCCGGCCGTAACCACTTCGCCGACATCGACCATTCTGGTGGTGATGGTGCCGCTCGCGGGAGCCTTGATCGTCAAATCTCTCAGCACACTTTCTGTTTCATCAAGGGCTGCGTACGACTGGTCGCGCTGACGTTCCAACGCGGCGACGTCTCCTTCCTTCGCCTTGATACGTTTCCAGCCTAATTCGGCCTGCGAGAGTTCTTTGATGGCCTGACTCAGGGCGCCGTTGGCGGAGGCTTGCTCGCTTACAGCGACCTTCCACCGGGCCTCGGTTTGATCAAGGAGTTGGTGGGATACGGCCTGCTCGGGCAGCAACGCGCGCATGCGAGCGACATCTTGCCTGGCCTCCTGTTCAACCGCCTTGGCCTTTTCGACGGCGGCACGTGCGCTGTCCACTTTCGCGGAGGCGGCTTCGATACCGAGCGGCACTTCAAGATTCAACACTGCGAGTGCCGTATGAGCCGCCTCAACCTGAGCCTCAAGCATATCCACCAGCCGACGGGCCTGTTCGACCCTGGCGCGCGTCTGAACATCGTCCAGAATAACCAGCGGCTGGTCTCTTGCGACCGAGTCACCTTCCCGGGCTCTCAGCTCGGCAATCCGACCGGGAAATTTACTCGCGATAGTGACATGATCACCTTCAATGCGGCCGTTGGCTTGGATCAGACCTTCGGGAAGACCCTGGTTCAGGATCCAACGGTCGAGTGCGAGGTAGATCCCGACCGCCACCGAAATCGCGAGTACCATCAACCCAAGCTGTTTCACCCCGATTTTCATGGATAATGCCACATCACTCATCATCACCCGTCATTCGTCGATTGTGGGAGCGAGGTCGATCGGCGATGCGTTGAAGCCAAACAAGGCTCAATCCGGTTCTCTCGTGCCCGCGCTACCAGGAATGCAACAGGCCGTAGACGAAGCCGCATATTCGTTGGCTTCAGGGGATCCACATGAACGCATTCCGAGTTCTAAGTGGCTAGATCTGCAAGGAGGGAGCCCCGTGAGAGGAGATCTCAGTTAGAACGATTAGAACGATTTTCGCTTTTAATAATTCACTAGTTGAA
Organism: Nitrospira sp.; assembly: GCA_030444405.1. GTDB lineage: Bacteria > Nitrospirota > Nitrospiria > Nitrospirales > Nitrospiraceae > Nitrospira_D. The sequence continues at coordinate 25,934 of JARFPM010000019.1, read as the reverse complement.
CAGCCCCAGCCGTAAGGAAGATTTCAGCGTAGGGGGAAACTTGCGACATGGGAGAAAACAGTACTGTAGCAGAAGGCAACAGGTCAGGGGATTAGTTTGTGGAGTCGGAGGAAAGTCTGCGCGCACGTTTGGCCTCTGCTATGCGAGGAGACAGTTACTTAGCAGGCTGCTAAAAAAGTCCGCCAGCGGCATTCTCACGGCGCTTGGAGGCTCAACGTACCATAGCGGGAGAGAGCTGCTCTGGCAGCTGGGGGTGGGCCGGGTGAGAACGATTACGCCTCGACCAAGATACTGCCGGCTCACCGTCTCGCCGGCGCGCACGAACTTGGCGCTCTTTCTTCATCGCGCCGTGCGCCTTGCTGCGGCCTTGCCGGACGGTCTTTTTGAACAGCCTGCGGGCTCTTTTGAGATGGTCTGAGACTTCTGGATCTCCTGCATTGCCACCCTTGCAAAATAGTTTGTCAACATCCTGTTAGTGGACCGACCTCGCCGCTTTTTCCAACAGCCTGATAGATCGCATGAGGCAGGTGTTTATACGCCGTCCCCTTCTCGATCAATAGGCAGGCACCGGCATCCAAGAACGCTTCCCGATTCCCATTTCCGACGTAAAACGAGAGTCCGATGATGTGCAAGCGCGGATGTTTTCGCATGATGAAGCCTGTCGCTTCGATACCGTTCATTCTCGGCATATTGATGTCCATCACGACGACATCGGGCTTTAACAGCTCTGTCAGCTTCACCGCCTCTTCCCCATCCGTTGCCTCACCCACCAATTCAATGTCGACATGATGGCTGAGATACTTACGTAACCCTTGCCGGACGAGGAAGTGGTCGTCAGCCAACAGCACGCGAATGCATTTCATTTTCGGCCGATCGGCTATGGCACTCGACGCCTTAGAGACGGAATATGTCGACATGCGGCACTCCTGTTCGCTCATCAGCCTCAGACATGAACGCGGCACTAGGTCTCAGCGGGCGCGATAGTGCGCTTCAGACGGCCGAACTCGTGTTCGCCTCAAGCCGACGGACCTGTACCCTGTACGTTCTGTCGGCTTCCATCGTCACCCGCACTTCCCCCCTTCTACTCAAGTCATCGATGGCGAGAAACATCTGATTCCAGGTCAAATCAGGACAGAGATCCATCACTGCTTCCAACGGACAGTCCCTGCCAGCTTGTTCCAACGTGGTTTTGACTCGATCGATGAATGTTGTCGTGTCCATGATGTCTCCCCCTTGCTTTTGGGCTTTCCACCCTAGAAGAAAGAGTAATCCTTAATGAACTAGCGGGTACCCTAGCTTTGGATCGAAACCTTCCCAGAACCTCTGGCCATATGTCATACCTCCTCTGTTGTCACCTCATCACACAGTATAAGAATACTTAACACTGTCGAAACTAGGGGTTTGCCGAGATTCGAGAGAAAATGTTTCCAGGCTCCAGGTAAGACATGAGACTGCCGGCAAGCCTACCGCTTACGTAGTCGACGATCTTCTATCGCGAAGTCTATGGAACTATGGGTTTATCTTTGTGTTTTTTGAGGAGACGGGAGAGGTTACGGTTGATCGCTCGCGAGGCCCTGTGTGATGGCATAGCGCATCAATTCCGCCGTCGTGTGAAGATCCAGTTGCTTCATGAGGCAGGTCTTGTGAAATTCGATGGTCTTCACGGACACATGAAGCAGTGAGGCGATCGCTTTTGTTCCCTTGCCTTCGCCGATTAACTGCAAGACCTCACGTTGCCGCGGAGTGAGTTCCATTGCGGAACCTTTCATGGCCGATGTCTCTTCCGGCTCCATAGCTTGCGCAAGCACCGGCTTGGTGATTGAGGGCGTCAAATACTGCTGCCCCTTCAGTACCGCCTCAATCGCCAGCGGCAGCTCCATGGGCGCCGACCGCTTCAAGAGGTAGCCGCTCGCGCCGACGTGAAAAGCTTCCGTCACATAGCTTGGGCTCGTATGCATGGTCAGAAATATGAGCTTGGCCGAAGGGCGGAGCTTCCGGATCTGACGGGCGGCGTCGATCCCGTTGAGCAGCGGCATGCTGATATCCAGAACGATCAGGTCCGGCTCTAATTGCTGTGCCGTTTCCACCAGCGCCCGACCGTCTTCTACCGCGCCGACGACGTCGCAGGTCTCTTCGACGAGGCGGCGCAGACCGGCGAGCATCAAGCTGTGATCGTCGGCTAGGAGCACCCGTGGCTTCCGCATTACCTCATCCATGCTCGTGGCTCATAGCTGGATCAGCATATGCTGTTCGATCGGGGTCCGCGCATCATGGAGCCACCTCCTGTCGGGCATCGGGAAGCGGCACCCACGCATGCACTTCCGTCCCGTCGCCCGGACGCGTACGAATCCGGAACATGCCCTCCACTAAGCGAACCCGCTCTTCCATGCTGAGGAGTCCGAGCCCCCGAGTGGGGGATCCCTGCTCCTCCAACCCTTTTCCGTCGTCATGGATGCAGACTCCGACTCCGTTGGGAGTTCCAAGCAGTCGCACCACGACCGTCGAGGCTTCGGCATGCTTCATCACGTTTTGCAGGCTTTCTTGGGCCACACGATACAGGCAGAGGGCCCTGTCGGTGGGAATCGCTTTCGGTACGTCCCGTGAGGCATACTGAACGACCAGTCCCGCACGCTGTGCGAACTCGTGGGTATGATCCTGAATCGCCGCTTCCAGGCCTAGATGTTCCAGACTGGAAGGGTGGAGCCGGTAGGCGAAGCTGTGGACGTCATCCGCGAGCTGCCCCGCCGCTTCTCGAATACTCCGGCACTGCTGCAGCAGCCCCGGATCGGACTGGCACAACCGTTCGAGCGAGCCGGCATCGACCGCCAGACTCGCAAGCCGTTGCGTTACATCGTCGTGCAGGTCGCGTGCAATGCGTTGTCGTTCGCGCTCTTGAGCCGTGAGCAGCTTCGAGGTCAGCTCCTCCAGTTTCGTCTGATGGCGGCGCAATTCCTCCTCGGCTCGTTTGCGCCTGGTGACGTCGATCTGGAAACCGATCAGCTCAAGCGGCACGCCGACCTCATCGCGAAGGATGCGCAACTCATCGTACAGCCAGCGATAGCTCCCGTCCCGATGGCGGAATCGGTATTCATGGACATGGCGCTCCTGTTCAAGAATGGTTGAGAGATTGGCAAGGACCTGCGAGCGATCGTCGGGATGAAGACGGGTGACCCAAAAGTCTGAATACTCCATAAAGTCCTTTGGGCTGTAGCCGAGTTGCTGAACGACGTTTTCGCTGATGAATGTCGTACTGAAGTCGCCGGTGGTTCTGCGTGCATAGAGTACCACCGGGTTGGCTTGCAGGAGCACCTGCTGTCTCGCTTGCACGGTGCACAACGCCGCCGTGCGTTCGGCGACGCGATGCTCGAGCAGCTCATTGAGTTCGCGCAGCGCTCCCTCGGCTTGTTTGCGCTCGGTGATGTCGTTGCCGATCGTCAACAGACATCGTTTCCCGTTGAGGGTGATCAAGTCCGTAGAGATGAGGAAGTGACGCAGGTCTTTGTTCTTCATCCGCATCGATACTTCGGCATTTCGGACCGACCCTTCTGATTGGAGTCGATCGATCAACTTGGCTCGTTCTCGAGGATCTGGCCAAATCCCCAACATCAGCGTCGTCTTTCCGATCACCTCATCACGTTGAAACCCAAAAATGTTCAGACAGGTGTCGTTGATTTCGAGACAGCGCCCGGTGTCCAGTTCCGTGATGCCGATGGGATGGGGGCTTAAACGAAAGGCCTTGTCGAAGAGATCTTCCTTCGGCTGGATCTTGCCGGAATGCGGGCGCCTGCTGGTTCGCACACGAACAGCTGGTCGGCTTGGATTGTTCTTCGTGGATTTGGACGGCATAGGCGATCGTACACTTCTACGCCTGGAGTCACGGCCGAACAAGAGCAAGGAGTCGCATCCAGAGGAACAACTCGCGATCCTAGTAATGTTATGTGCCTAACCCAGGTCAACCCCTAGCTGCTAACCAGCTGTCTCCGGAGTGGATTTGTTGCCTTCCTGGTTCTCTCTCCCTGATCAGGTGGGAACTACCCGGGTAGGTTCGTGGTGAGGGACGAAATCTGGGTTTCCCATGACCTCTTTACCATTGCCATGGTTTGGCCCAGCCGGTTTTCGCATTCCCATCATATGGTAGTAGAGCACCGGAATCACCACGAGAGTCAGCAATGTCGACGCGCCGACACCAAAGAGCATCGATACCGCCAAACCCTGGAAGATGGGATCGAGAATGATGACAAAAGCACCCACCATGAGTGCCGCTGCAGTCAGTACGATGGGACGCGTCCGAATCGCGCCCGCCTTGATGACGGCTTCTGACAAGGAAACGCCCGCACGTTCTTGAAGTTGAATGAAATCGACCAGGAGGATGGAGTTTCTCACGATAATGCCCGCGAGCGCGATGAACCCGATCATGGATGTGGCGGTGAAGTACGATCCGGTCAGCCAATGCCCGGGCAGAATACCGATCAGCGTAAGCGGAATGGGAGCCATGATGATCAGCGGCGTGATGAACGATTGAAACTGCCCGACGATCAGCAGGTAGATCAGCAACAGGGCCACGGCAAAGGCAATCCCCATGTCGCGGAATGTTTCATACGTGATGTGCCATTCCCCATCCCACTTCATGGCAACCTTCTCTTCGGACCAAGGCTGCGAGGCATAGTACTGGTCGATCTGATACCCTTCTGCCGGTCGAAACTCTTCCAGCTTTTTACCCACGCCGAGGACACCGTACACGGGACTTTCCGCTTGCTCCGCTCCCGGGCCGCCGACATCCGCGACCACATAGACAACGGGCTTTTGATTCTTATGATAAATCGCCTTGTCTTGGACGGTTTGCTCCATCCTCAGCAGTTCCGACAACTGGACGATGCCGCCGGTACTCGTACGCATCCCGATCTCACCAAGATGCTCAAGGCCCCTCCGTTGGGCGAGTGGCAAACGAAGTACGACTTGAACCGGGCTCTTCTCTTGAGGAATATGGACCAGCCCGACCTTCGCCCCCTGGAGTGCCATGCGCAGCGTGTTTACAATTTCCTCAGAAGGAATGCCGGCAAGGGCCGCCTTCGCCCGATCGACCATGAGGACATATTTCACTTGGTCAGCCTCAATATAGTCATCGACATCGACCACTCCGGATGTGGATTCGAACAGTTTGCGAATCTCGCGAGCCACAGCGAGTTGTCTACCGTAATCAGGACCGTAGACCTCCGCCACCAGAACCGATTGCACAGGCGGCCCGGGGGGCACTTCGACGATCTTCACGTTGGCTCCGTATTCACGGGCAATCTCTTGCACGGGAGGACGGATGCGCTGGGCGATCTCGTGACTCTGGACGTCACGCTTGTGCTTCGCGACTAGATTGATCTGGATATCGGCCTCATGAGGTTGTTCTCGCAGGTAGTAGTGACGGACCAGCCCGCTGAAATTAAAGGGCGACGAGGTGCCGACATAAGCCTGATAGTCGCGCACCTCCGGCACAGTCTTCACGTATCGACCCAGCGCCTGTGTGACCCGCGCGGTTTCTTCGAGTGTCGTCCCCTCCGACATATCGATGACCAGCTGAATTTCGCTCTTATTGTCGAACGGGAGCATTTTCACCACGACATGACGGGTGTAGAACAACAAGGTCGAGCCTACGAGCAACAGTCCGACTCCTCCTAGAAATGCGTACGCGAGGATCCGTTGGGCCAACAACGGGGAAAGGACTCGTCGATAGATCCGAGCCGTGAACCCTCTCTCGTCGCCTTCATGGTCCACACCCGAAACGGCGACTCCAGGGCGATAGCACGTCCGGCAAAACCAAGGAATCACGACGAAGGCGACCAGCAACGAAAAAAACATCGCGATGGAGGCGTTGACGGGAATCGGTCTCATGTATGGCCCCATCAAGCCGGAGACGAAGGCCATCGGCAGGAGCGCAGCGATGACGGTGAATGTCGCCAGGATCGTGGGATTCCCGACTTCATCGACCGCTTTGATGGAGGCCTCGTCATGGGGCCCAAGACGCATCTTCAGATGCCGGTACGTATTTTCGACGACCACAATGGCGTCGTCCACGAGAATGCCGATCGAAAAGATGAGGGCAAACAGTGTCACACGATTGATCGTGTAGCCGATCATCATCGAGGTGAACAGCGTCAACGCAAGCGTCAGGGGAATCGCGATGGACACGACGAGAGCCGGTCTCGGTCCCAATGCAACACCAAGGAAGACCACCACCGCGATGATGGCGATGAGCAAATGCCACAAGAGTTCATTCGCCTTCTCCTGCGCCGTTTCTCCGTAATCACGGGTGACCGTTACCCGCACGTCCGATGGAATTGTCACGCGTTTCATTTCTTCGACTTTGCGGATCACGTCCGCAGCGACGGTCACGGCGTTCATGCCGGCCTGCTTGGCGATGGCGACCGTCACGGCCGGTGACTCCTGAAACGTGAGAGGTGAAAGGTGTGACGAGAGGCCGTTCGTTTCACGACTCACGTTTGACGTCTCACGGACGCCTCCAGCGCCCAGGCCGAACCAGACATAACTCGTCACCTCCGCCGGTCCATCCGTTACCTCCGCGACTTGACGCAAGTAAACCGGCCGCTGCTCGCTGACGCCCACCACCAGGGTCTCGAGATCTTCACGCGATCGTATGAAGCGGCCAGTCTCCACCAGAAAACTTTGGTTGCGGCTGTCGAATCGCCCCGTTGATAATGCCCGATTCTCTCCGCGTACCACGTTCGCGACCTGTAACGGGGTTAATCCGTAGGCTTTCAGCCTTGTTGGGTCGATCTGGATGCGTAGCTCGCGCGGCCGTCCTCCGACGATGAAACCGGCCGATGTGCCGTACACCTTTTTGATCTCCTCCAACACCTGTTTGGCGAGGCGATGGAGCTCGAATTCTCCGTAGCGCTCGCTGGAGAGCGTCAGCGTGACGATCGGGACGTCATTGACGTCCTTCGGCTTGACAAGAAAGGGCTCGGCACCGGGCGGCAACAGGTCTTGGCTCGACATCAACTTGTCGTAGAGATCGACCAGGCTCTGCTCCAGAGGCTGGCCGACATAGAAACGGACGATGATCAGCGCGCCGCCGGGACGGGAGATCGAGTAGACATACTCGACGCCTTTAATCTCAGAAAGCTTGCGCTCGATCGGTTTCGTGAGTTGTTCTTCGACGACCTTGGCGGACGCACCGGGAAAGGGCAGCCAGACATCAGCCATCGGCACCACGATCTGCGGTTCCTCCTCACGAGGCGTGACGACCACTGCAAATACGCCCAGCAACAACACGCCGAGGATGATGAGCGGCGTGAGCTTACTATGGATAAAGAGGGCCGCGATGCGGCCTGAAAGGCCTGGTCGGTATGAGGAGGGAGAGGAAGTCATCGATCACTGGTCATTGGTAAAATCGGTGCGCCTGTCCAAAGCCTCGTAGTCTGTACCGTTGACGAATGACTATTGACCAATGACGCTCTTCCCCGGCGCCGATGGCGCCGCCACCGTCTCGACGACCTGGACGGCGGCCCCATCGACTCCCTGGCTTCCGTCCGTCAACACCCGTTCGCCCTCGTTTATGCCTGAAAGGATTTCCACATGTTTATCGAAGCGCCGCCCGAGTTTGACCCACCGGAGCCGAGCGATCCGATCGGCTCCTACGACATAGAGGCTGCTGAGCTCACCGCGCTCGACCACGGCTGTCGAGGGGACAAGAATCGTTTGCGTGGTACCTTTGTCGAGCGGAAAGCGACCGAACATGCCGGTCTTCAGCCCCGGTGTCTTCGGCAAATCCACTTTGACCATGAAGGTATGAGTTTGGGGGTCCCCGGCCGGGAGAATCTGACTGACTGTGCCGGCTAACGCTTGCCCTCCTAAAGCATCAATGGCAACTCGGATCTTGTCGCCACGAGAAACCGACTTCAGATCTCCTTCCGCCACCGTCGCCTCAAGCCGAAGACGCTGAGGATCCTCCATTTTGAGTAACGGTTGGCCCGGTGAAGCCAATTCTCCCGCTTCCACTTTCTTCTCGGTGATGACTCCATCAAAGGGCGCTCTCACCACCGTATAGCTCAACTGCGCCTCGACGGCCTTTCGACTCGCCTCCGCCACTCTGTAATTCCTGTTCGCGTTCTCCATCTCCTGTTTGGATACCGCATCTTCCGCATACAACTGGTTCATGCGGTCGAGGTGCGCCTTCGCATTCTCGACTTCTGCACCAGCTCGGGCCAAGTCGGCCTGAAGGTCTCGATTGTCCAATCGGATCAGGAGCTGTCCCTTGGAGACCTTCGTGCCTTCTCGGACCAACAACTCGTCGATCGTTCCTTGAATGCGACTGGAGAGGGTGGCCTGGAAGATTGGAGCGACCTGACCTGTCACTTCAACACGGATCGGTACCGAAGTATGCTTGGCCTCGACGACCGCAGCCTGAATGGTCTTCTGTGGAGCAGCCGACACCACCGGCGGGGCCGCCTCTTCCTTGGACCCGCATCCGGCCAAGAGCAGGACTGCGATGAGTATGTGTTTCACTGATCTGAATCTCATCTGTGCGATGGTTTCATCCGGACTCAGTGTCCACCTGTGGCTGCTCGAGCATGGTCCTCACACCGATCCTCCGATCGAGCATTCCCGCCCTTATGATCTTCCCATGTCCCACGCCTGGCCCCCAGCTGTCGTAGCAGACATTCTGCCGTCGCGAGCAGCTCCTCTAAACTGCGATCCGGTCTTGCTCCGTAGTGGCCACGGTCGAAAATGGGGACTTGAAGGCAGACTTCAGCACGATACCGGCGCTCCGGAGAATACACGACGCCGTACATCGGAGGCTCCGGATGTTGGCAGGGATTCAGTAGATCCAAGGATTGAAAGAACACGCGGCAGAGACGGCGAAGATCCCTGATCAACTCTCGCAGCTCAGAATCGTCACTAGTCGGCAAGTGTGGAGGGTCCTGAAAGGCTGCGTAGAGATTGAGCTGAAACCCAATCTTGACAATCCGATTCGACCCATCCTTGACGTAGAAGGGGTCGTGATCGAAACAGACCTTTCGCGTCATAATCATGTCTCGCAAGGCCTGCTCGCTCGCGAATGCATCATGCAGAACCAGGGGAATGGTCATTGCTGGCTCGTGATCATCGAACATCATTCTAGATTGATGGCAGGATGGTCAAAACGTCCCTCTCTTCTCACCCACCCCCCGGCGCACCGAGATGCGCCTTTTCCACAGGCAAGGCCGCAGCGAGCGAAGAGGCGCGGCCTACTCTGTTCGGTAGGTTGAGCCTCTGAGCGATGCGAGAACGAAGCTGGATGACGTTTTCACCATCTGCTATTCTTGCACTCCGAGCTTGCGGAGCAGCGCCATCATCGGACACCAGCCGGTAAATGCGGACTGAATCAAGTTCACCGCCACAAAACCAGCGAAATAGTTCCAGTACGGATGGACGGTCGCACTCAAGATGACCGCGGCAAGCACAAAAACCCCGGCAATCAACCGCAAACGTTCATTGAGTCTCATAGCACCCTCCTTTCCTCTTGCTCATGTGAGGCAAAGACCGAGGAAAGGATTCAGGCTAGAGAGGCTGCATTAACCGGCGGCTTCACGCTTTCCGATACCCATGGCTTCAAGAATCGCCTTTTCAAAGAACGGTTCGCTGACACCCCGCTTCATCTTCATCAGGAAGTACTTTTCGAGAGCGATCTTGGCTAAGTGGACCCATTTGCCTTTCTTCGCCCAAGTGACGTTACGCGGAGCCATCTGGGGCAGCGCCACGAAGGCCATCCCCGTATCGCCCATATCAGCGAGACAGATCGCATTCCACGTCGCGGTTTCCTTCTTCGTGTTGTTCTCGATATCGGCCTTGATATTGTGAACGGCCGCCGAGACCATCGATTCGATCATGTACCCGGTCTTCGGCGCACCGGTCGGGACCGGCGTCTGCTCGACGGGCGGGATGGCGACGCAGACTCCTACTGCGTAGATATTCTTGTACTTCGGATTCGCCTGGTAGGCATCGATATTGACGAATCCTTTGGGATTGCAAAGTCCCGCTGTCCCCGCCACTGCATCGACTCCGGAAAACGGTGGGATCATCATCGAGTAGCGGAAGGGCACCTCCTGACCATCCTCCAAGAGCATCTTCCCAGGCTGTACTTCCTTGATCGCCGCGTTGTGGATCGGTTTGATCGAATGCTCGGCGAACTCGTCTTCCATTAGCCGCCGAGATTTTCCCACACCGGCGAGACCCATATGACCGATGTACGGCTCGGGCGTGACGAAATAGATCGGAACCTTCTTGCGTAGCTTTTTCTTCCGTAAGTCTGCATCCAAGATAAAGGCCATCTCGTAAGCCGGGCCAAAGCACGAGGCGCCTTGTGCGGCGCCGACAACCACGGGACCCGGATCTTTCAGGAAGCTCTGATAGGCTCCCCAGGCCTGTTCCGCATGGTCCACGTTGCACACCGACTGCGTATAGCCACTCGGACCGAGCCCAGGCACGGCGGCAAAGTTGAGCTTGGGTCCCGTCGCAACGATGAGATAGTCGTACGGCACATCACCTTTCGCTGTGACGACTCGGTTCTGCTCAGGTTCGATTCGATCAGCCGTGGCATGAACGAATTCGATTCCCTTCTTTGCCAACACCGGGCCCAACTCAAAGCTGATGTCTTTGCGTGTGCGCCAGCCGACCGCGACCCAGGGATTCGACGGGACGAAATGGAACGAACTCACGTTTGAAATGACAGCGACCTTGTGCTTCTTGTCCAATAGTGCCCGTGCCTCATAGGCGGCTGGCAAGCCGCCGATCGATGCGCCGATGATCGCCACACGTGCCATCGCTCACCTCCTGTGCTTCTAACAAGTGCTGTGTGCTGAGCCCGACCCCGGGACTTCCTGAATGCCTCCCTTATGGGGTTACCGGAGCGACATTGCCTTCGGTTGTGGCGGATTTCCCGCCTTTTTTTGAGGCTTGTGCCATCCGGCCATGACAGGAGTGCTCCTTGGATGGGAGTCGCTACATCGGTAATGGCTACTAGCTCGCTCTGAATCTGTACATGTCATGACAAGTCGTGCAGCGAGCCGTCACGCTCGATAACCGTTGCAAGATTTGTTGAGGCGTCTCGTGCCACGCAATTGCATCCGCCAGCGCATCCATGTCTTTGTGGATCGACATGCCCAGCTGCTTGAACGGCAGCGGCAACTTGGCCATGATGGCTGGTTCTACGTCCGCAGCCATGTGCACCCCCACCGCTCTGGCAGTTTCTTCCATCTGTTTCTTGTCAGGCTGCGCCTCAGCAAGCCCGCGTACGATTCCATCCACAGCTTTTAGGAGTTGCCGCATTTCTGCAAGGATCTGATCCCGTTCCGCTGTTGTCAGAAGTACTTCCGTGCGGCCGTCGCTTCCCGTCGTCGTCCACCCCCTCACGAAAAGCCATCCGGCTGCAGTCACTGTGACGACCCACAGAATGGCGACAGCAATGCACATGCTCTGTTTCATCATTTCATTAATGAGCCGAGCCTTTATCGTCCACGCCTACAGCGCCCAACGTTTGAAGCTAAATTGCAAGGAGGGAACCGAACGGGACTGATCTAAAACTCAGCCAATAAATTCGCCGGTTGGGCAGAAACGACGAGCACATTGTTCGAAGAAGAGTTGCGCTTTGCTACAGGAGGCACCGAGCCTCTGTCCCAGAATGCGACAGACTGAGCTGGGTTCTTAATGCTCGCTTAACCTACTTCTCATGGATGCGTGTTACCCTAGTTGCGATCTAATCTCATACCGGCTCGCTCATGGTTACAGTAGGCAAGCCGATTGTTCTTAAGCCAATTGATAAGGAGGAATGTACATGCGGAACAGAAATATGGCTGTGATGGCCGGTATTGTGTTCGCTCTAATGCTGATCGGTCCACTTCACGCTGCAAATCAACCGGGAGAGGCTCCTACTCGTACAGACGAAGCCAAGATACCGGATGGCGTAATCGGCATATCGCTTCATATTGGGGCTGAGCGCGTCGGGGATTCGGCATCGTTGTACGTCGGCAGAGTGCACCGCGAAGGGCCGGCCTATGCAGTCGGGCTGAAACATGGAGATGAGCTGGTGAGCATCGACGGCACACCGGTCTCAGGAAAGACGTATGAGCAGGTAGTGAAGATGGTCCGGGGAGAAGTGGGGACCAACGTGAAGCTAGCGGTCAAGCGCGAGGGCGAAGGCAGTCCTCGTGAGATTTCCGTTACACGAGTCGCCGGCGACAAACTGCCGAAGGGTCCGGCGAATCACGGTGCCTACAAGGATAAGCCAAGGCCCTAAGGCCCTAGAGTATTCGAGTGTTCGTCTCGTTGGTGGTCTTCAAGATCAATCCGAAGGCCGCCGAGGATGAGCTTTCTATCCGCCCGTGGTGTAGCGCCGGCTATTGGTCGAAGACGTCGAAATCCGTATGGCTAGGCGTTGAGGTCGTCTGCAACTTGCCGTAGACCTGTAGCGGGCCTCAATCATCAATCTCCTCAATTTCTACCGAGCGGTTAGGCTTCTTTATGCTGAGGCCACGTTATGTTATGTTCCCGGCTATAAAAACTGTGTTCCACGACCGCGGCCGGTGTTCTGTAACGGGAAGCGAGCCCCACCGCCATAGGGCGGTCAGAATTCGGAGGAAAGCGTTTATGAGACAGCCACTCGCGATCCTGGGTCTTGTCATATGTTTGAGCGTGACCGCAAACTCCTTGGCGGCGTCGGCAGCCGAGACCGGCGAACAGGATTTTGCCAAAGGGGAGACTCTGCTGAAGAAGAAGCAGTATGCGGAAGCGCGCGCGGCGCTGGAAGCCGGCATCGTGAAGAACTCCTCGAATGTGCAGGCCCATTTCAACTTGGCTGAGGCCTGTCGAGGTCTGAAAGCCTGGGCCTGCGCGGAAGAACATTACGAGACCGCGTTGCATCTGGATGCGAAATCCAGGACAGCGGGGACCAAGGAACTACGGTTGCGTAAAATGGAGGTGTGGCAATCGCTTGAGGAAGTGACGGCGTGGCGGTTGCTGGAGGAAGCGGAGGATTTGATTGCCGATGGGCAGGCTCAGCCCGACAAGATGAAGCAGGCGGAGGAGGCTCTGGACGGCGCTAATGAGCTAGGGCTTAACAAGGAACAACTGGCGGTCTACCAACAGTTGGAAGCAAAGCTCCCGGGTCGGCGTTCGACCACCGTGCTGGATAGTCTGAAACCGGGTGACCAGCCGATGGCGCTGGTGCCGGCGGGGGAGTTCACGATGGGGAGCACCATGGCAGACGACGAAAAGCCGGTGCATCGCGTCTACCTCAACGCCTTCTATATGGACAAGTACCACGTGACGGTGAGGCAGTATGCCAAGTATCTGGAGGCGACGGACAAAGAGGCGCCGCCGGAGTGGGAGATCATGAACCAACCTCGACATCAGAAACGCCCCGTTGTCAACGTCAGTTGGTTTGATGCAGCCACGTACTGCAAATGGGCCGGCAAGCGCCTCCCCACCGAGGCGGAGTGGGAAAAGGCGGCGCGAGGGACGGATGGCCGCCTCTATCCCTGGGGCAACGAGGCCCCCACCAGGCTCCACGCGAATTTCGGAAAAAAGGAATGGGCGAACCATATGGCGTTGGTTCCGGTGGGGATGTTCGAAATGGGCAAGAGCCCCTATGGCATCTACGACATGGCCGGCAATGCCTGGGAATGGGTGAACGACTGGTATGACCATGACTATTACAAGAAGAGCCCGGCCAAGAATCCTCAAGGACCGACGACGGGTAAGTCGAAAGTCGTGCGGGGGGGTAACTGGCTTTATATCCAGGAATTTCTGCGTTCTTCCTTCCGTTTCAATGCCGAACCATCCAGTCGGCAGTTCGGCTACGGATTCCGTTGTGCAAAGACTCCATAACCATGGGGGGCTTGATCTGTGTCATTTTGATCCCGTCTGCGCTTCGTGGCTCGGCGGGCTTGATTCTTACTCGATGCGTTGAGACGAGGATATCACCGTGCAGAATTTGACTAGGTCACTCGTGGAATCCCGTTACGACCGGGCCAGCATCGCTGCTGCGACCATAACAGCCAGTGCGATGAGCAGGGAAAAACGCGGCAGCCAGCGCGCGGTTCTGAAAGCAACCTGTTCACTGGGCGTTCGCTGGGATTCCGGAATCGCACTGACCCGACTCACCTGAGGGCCGAAGACAAGATCGTGGAGGAGGGTCAGAAACAACAATAGGGCGACCAGCGTCAACTTCACGGTCACGATCCCCGACCACGAGCCCGGATTCGCCACATTGATACCGCGATGTGCCAACAACATCGGGCCTGTAGTAAGCAATACTGCTATAGCCATCCAGACGACGGGACGAAATCCCAGCGCCGCAGACCGAAACAACGCCATGAATTCCGGTGCCGCTTTCCGACCTCTGACCAAGGGTGCCAGGACGAGGGAGAGAAAAATCATTCCCCCGATCCAGCTCACCGCAGCAAGGATATGTAGGACAACCAGAGTGGAATACATGCTGCGTTATCATAATCGATCCGCTCAGAAAAATCGTCATCGTCTTTGGTGAACGGCTCGTCAGGCACGAGCTCGGACCGCGGTAGACGAGTAATGTTTTCACCCGCCCAACCATACCATTGACTCCTGGCCAATGTTCCCGGTACAGGAAGCCATGAGGTACGTTCCAGCCGCTTTGAGACTTCTCGCACTTGTCGCACTCACGGCATTCCTGTTGAGCCCCGTGACCGGAAGAGCAGAGGAGGAATCACCCTATGTGCGCATCGCTGCGCTCGCCCATGGTTCTCCCATGATGACCATCACTGAGGGCTCCTTCATCATGGGAACTGCGAGGACCGGCCACAGTCCATTCAGCCTTGATCTCCCCTACGACGATACCGAACAGCCGCAACGCCTTGTGTGGTTGGATCGGTTTGAGATCGACCGAGAGGAAGTGAGTCTAGGGGAATTTCTCCAGTGGTTGAACCGGCAGCAACGCTCCATTCCTGCAGAAATACGCAAGCTGATCGACCACATGATGACCGTCCATGCGGTACCGCCGGACATACTGACCCGTTGGCCGGCACTCTACGTCGCCTGGACCGAGGCCTCGGATTTTTGCCGCGCACGGGGTAAGCGCCTGCCGACCGAAGCCGAGTGGGAAAAGGCCGCCCGAGGAGAGAAGGGTAATCTCTTTCCCTGGGGTCGCAAACCTCCGGCAGCGGGGTTGGCCATGTTCGGGCAGTACCATGTCCATGAAATACCCATCGTGGCCTCCGTCGAGAGCGGCGAGAACGGTCGAAGTCCTTACGGCCTGTATCATATGGCGGGGAATGCCGCCGAGTGGGTCGAAGACTGGTTTGGGATCGATTATTATGCGACTATGCCCGACCGTAATCCGCGGGGAGCAGGGCAAGGCCGCTATAAGGTGGTGCGAGGTGGATCGTGGAAAAGCGCCCCGCCCTTGCTGCGAACGGCAACGCGAAGCGGCGCTGCCCCGGAGCAGCGAGCTGCGACCATCGGGTTTCGCTGCGCCAAGTCTGTTCGCTAGCGTCGTGCGTCTCCGCTTCTTGACGGTTTCGTTCGCCCTAGAGCTTGTCGAAAGCTCGGTTCGTACTTCCACAAGCTCGGCACGAACGGTGTGTAACAGCCTTTTCGCCGCGCGACGCCAGAGGAAGGAATCGGACTGAGATGAGGATCGGAATGACCCTGATATATATGTTCCTGGCAGCAGTGTTGGGCCTTGGCCTGGACGCACAGGCGTGGCCGGCTTCTGGGCCGGAGCACGATGAGCGTGGCTGGAAACTCTATACGAATGCCCGCTTCGGTTTTTCCGTCCGCTATCCTGATGATTGGCGGCTCGGCAATCCGCTGCCGGACGGAATCGGGGTCACACTGTACCCTCCAATCGAGCACAGCCTGGTCGCTTTATCCGGGCACATGAATGTGGTCACCGGCAGCAGTCAGGACGGACGGCAGACACTCAAGGAATTCGCCGATGCCCATCGGCGCATCATCACAGACCTTTACGGCAAGAAGAACATCAGATTGACCTGGGGTCAGGATCAGGAAAGGTTGTTAGGAGGATTGCCCGGGAAACAATTAACCTTCACGTATAAAGACGACAAACACATCGAGATGATCGAACATCACATTTTTTCCCTCGGCCGGAATGAAGGACGAGGCATTCGGATCAAGGTGCCGGCCGCGGCGCAAAAAGACCTGATGCCGATTATCAACCGGCTCGTGGAAACGTTTGAACCGGGCCGTGATCAAAACGCCGTGAGCCCGATCGTTCCGAAGTAGCCGTGGCAGCCGGTTCACTGAGGCAGCCGTTCAAAAAGGCAGTCTAGCAAGGCGCACGGCGCGATGAAGAAAGAGCGCCAAGTTCGTGCGCGCCGGCGAGCCGGCAGTATCTTGGCCGAGGCGTAATCGTTCTCGCGCGGCTCACCCGGAGCTGCCAGAGCAGCTCTCTCCCGCTTTGGTACGTTGGGGGTCTGAGCGATGCGAGAACGTAGCCGGCGGGCTTTTTTCAACGGGCTGCTATGCGCCGCTGTCGCGCATGGCCGACAGATGCTTCATCGCCTCTTTGGCCGCCGCACGCGCTTTCACGGCGGGATTCAAGCTCGCACCTGGATCGACCTTGTCGCCCATGTCGGCTACCCGCTTACAGTGGGTGATGGCCTCTTGGAGGAACGGCGCCGCCGCTCGGCCATGCTCATCCCCCTTGGGCAACAGGCCGAGAATCGCCGTCGCATGTTTGGTCACTTCTGCGCAATGGTGCCGAATGGCCCCGCCATCGCCCATGCCTCCGTGCATGACCATTTCCTCCGCGTCACGGAGCATCGCCTTGCCGTGCTCTTGGATCGCCTGCGTCGGCGCGGCCAGGATCGGCGCCGCCCCGACAGCCATTGCCAACACGACGGCGCAGAGCATCTGCTTCATCATCAGAACACCCGACCTTTCTTGACCGGCGGCTGATCGGTCGGCGTGAGCCGGCGATACAACTCGTGAAATTCCTCCGTTGCGAGTGCGGGATTTTCCAGTTCCTTGAGCTGCTCGATGCTCACGCGATATTCCACAGTCTCGTCGAAGCTGGAGGATGCGATCGTCACATAATGATCCGGGAAGAGCCGCTCCGGCAACAGGATGGTGACATCTCGATTGTACTTCTTGGCCATCCGGATGGCGGCGCGGGCCCGTGCCGCAGTGACCGATGGACCCAGGCCGATGTTGGTCGGAGGTTTCCCCGCCTTCATGAATTGCACGTGGAGGTTCGTGAGCCCCGCCTCAGCGAACTCTTTCTTGATCTCCTCCAGGTGCTGGCGATGCTCGTTCCCCAGGACCACTTCAACCCGTCCCGAAGAAACGACGTCGTTCGGCTGTGCGGCAGGCGCGCCGACCGTCGACACGCCGAGAACGATCACGAGACATACAGCGTGGAGACCGCTTCTCATTCGATGGCTCGTTTCGCCTCAAACAGCCAATCAAGCGAGACGGTCTCGTTCGGTTTCACGGTGATATCCCGCTCTTGCGTCCCCAACATCGGATGCCAGGCCTTGATATGGTACGTGCCGGCTGGAAGATCTCCGATGGCGAACGACCCGTTGAGGTCCGTCACCGCATAATACGGGTTGTCGATCGCATATCCCCAATTCTGCATGTAGGGATGCATGCCGCACTGCATGGTGAACACTTTCCGGCCTTTGACTAACTGCACGAAATCCGTAGTCCCGCTCACATGCAGCGCAGGTCGATGGAGAACGATATCGACCCCTGCTTGGTCATACGCATACCCTTGAATATCGTGTGAAACCGGATCTCGATTAAACACCGTGATTCGGCGCTTGTCGCCAACCACGGTGACGAAAGGCAGGAACTGGCAGATACTCGCTTCCACTTCGGCATCGGTGAACGTGAACGGCTTGCCTCTCTCGATGCCCTCCACGATCACCACCACATCCTTGAGCCCGCCGTCCGGCCCGAGAGTGACTTCCTTCAATAGGCGATTCCCGTTTCCATCAGACAGAGCCCCGCAAAACTCACGGTCCGGGTAACGTCGCAGCTCGAATTCCTTCGGTGGCGGGACTGTCCCCTTAAAGGTGATCGTGCCACGCACCGCCGCGCCATCCGTCACAGTCGCCGACTCATACGCTCCGGCATCTGCCCCGAACCCCAACGTAAGGATCCATGGAATACCGACCACCAGCCACAGTCCCGTCATGACCATTCGTTTCATTGCCATTCCTCCTGCCATCGTTAATCGCTCAGCGCCGGTTGCCTGCTTGCCGGTGCATTGGCCGGATCCAAGCGCTGCGGGAGCTCAAACAAGAACGGTGACTGCTCGGTGAAGACTAACCGCCGAAACTCCTCCGCCCAGTCTCCCTGTTTACTCACCGTCTTGAGTGGAAACCGCTGGGCTTTGGTCACCCAGCGATAGTATTGCTGAGTTTGCCCGCTCTCTGCAACTGTGACCTCAAATAACTCCGTAGGATAGCCGTTCAGCGTCTCGTCTCCCACGAACTCCCGCGAGACTTCTCCCTCCATCTTTTCGCTCACTGCCAACCGATGGTGACTCGCAATCGGTTCCTCGAGATACAGCCGGCGCTTGGAGAAGATCAACCAGGCTGTCCCGAGATCCGCCCGCACGATCATCACACTGGCGCCTCGCTGAGGCTGGGAAAACTCGAATCGCCATCGATCGTCCTTGGCATTGACATGAGCCGTCACGACCGACTTCCCCCTCTTGACGATCCGATCACCGGAAAAATCGAGCGCCGCCGCCTGTTCCGTCAAACCACCTATGACCATCGAGACCAGCCAGATCAAGAACAGACCAATTGATAGACGCAAACCATGCACCTCCATGGATGTTTTCTACCGTATGACTTAGCTGGATTCAAGACGGCTCTTGCCAACGGCAAACGAACGGGGGAACCCAGCCCTCACGAGCCGGATTCCCCCGCATGTTACGCCACCAAACAGCGTCTACTTTGGATAGAGCCTATTTGGCTTTCATGGATACCGGCCTGGGTTTCCCCGCCGGTTTACCCTCAGCCTGTTGGGTGGCTGGGGCTTGACCACCTAGTGGCAGAATGGCACGGCTGTCACGATCCAGGACCTTCAGCATCCCCCAGTGCCCGGCATCGAGATAGCCCGGACGCTGGTTGAGCCAGAGATAGTCACCGGGAATCCCGTTCGGTCCGCCGGCTCCGCCGTGCAACCAGGCATTAATGACTTCGGACCCACCGAACTCCATGGTGCTCACGAGGTCCGCCCCGCTGATGTACGGTTCGTGCTTCCATTCATGACCCGACACGCTGAAGAGTTGCACCTGTTCGCTGAAAGCACCCAGGACATGAATGACAACCGGATCCCCGACGTGCGCGGCGATCGTCGGCGTCACCGGCTGATCACCCGTCTTCACACAGGCGAACACTTCGCTGTAGGCACAGCCCTTCTCGGTGCGGTAATCGGTCGGCTCCGACCGATAGTTCACCGCCGTCACGCCGGCCACCTTTTGGATGTACGGCATGAAGCTCGTGCCGGTGATATTGTCCTCGTCTTGGAACAGGAGCGCGAACGACCGGTAGTTCTGCCGGTTTGCGTTGCTCGGCACGCTCCGATCCACGATCACATCAGCCCGCCAAGAGCTCTTCTGCGCGAGATCTTCACCGCTGACCGGATCGCGATACTGCGATCCCTTCGGCCCGATAATGACGGCGCCGAAGAGCCCGTTCCGCGGGTTCTCAATCACGTTCCCCCAGTCCTGAATCAGGGCCGAGTTCTCCCCGAATTCCGGATGAGCGTAGAACGTATAAATCCTGCTCTGACCCGGGGCAACCGTTTGATCCCCAGGGTTGTTGCCGGCGTTGATGCCCATGGACTCTTTTGGATCGTAAGCCAGGTTGTCGACATGGAACCCGGCTCTCTCCTTGGCCATCTCGTTTTTCAGATTAACCTTGATGCAGTCACCGACGTTGACATGCAACGTCAAGGGGCTTGGCTCAAGATTGCCAGAGGCAACCTTGGTCTTCTCCCCTTCGAGGACATATATCTTACCCGTTTCGTTGCCTAGCACCATTTTGCGCTCCAGGTCGACTTCCATCGTCCCAGGCGTCCCCTTGTTGTAGCGAATCGCCTTATCGATGGCCGAGACGTTGAAGCTCTTCACCGGTGCATCAGCAGGACAGACAGACTTGGCCGACTGCGGAATCTCGCTGCGCCCAGGGAGCGGCTTCAGCGTTGTCTCCGGTCTGTCAAGGACTCGGAAAATTCCCCAGCTGCCTTCGACGAAGTGCGACGCCCGACCACTGTAGTACAGGTAGTCGCCTGCCATCTGTTGCGGTCCGCCGGCGGCCGGAATAGCCGCATCGTACCGTTCCCCGATCACCACGTGCAGCGAGCTGCGTGGGATGGAGTTCTTGCTGTAGCGCTCCATCGGGAACCAGTGACCGCTGATGTGCCAGGAATGCACTTCGTTGGCCGACGTTTCAAGCAGCCTGACCACCACTGGATCGCCCAGATAGGCCCGCAGCATCAGCGTATCCGGATCTCCGTGAATCCGGCTGCTGAACAACTGCGACGGATCGGGGTTGTTTGCTAAGCGGACAGACAAGGGCTCTACCCGCATGTTGTAGCCGCCACCGGTCGTGGCTTCGCCGCCGTTCAAGAACTTCATCGGCGACAGATTGAGTCTGGCCGGATAGACCGCCGACGGTGTCCCGTCCACAGAAATCGCATTGACTTTCGCCTGTGGATTGTCGGCCGTAATCAATTCTGCCGCCCGAGGGTTGGAATCCATGACATGTGTCACGATCTCACGGAAAGACCCCCTGATATGGGCGGACACCGGTTCGGTCGTGTGAATGTCCGCGACGGGGCCGCTCCTGATTTCCTTACCCGTGACTGGATCATGATAGGTCGATCGCGGCGGCTCCGTGATGAATGAGGCATACTGCCCGTGCCCCCACGAGTCGAGTCCATACACATGGTCATGCCAGAACGTGGTGCCGAAGTCGGCGTCCACATACCAGCGCTCCCGGATCCACTCGACCGAGGCAATCTCACCCTTCTTATGGGCATGCTGCAACGGCCGCTCGAAGGTGATCGTATTGCCCTCAATCTTGCTGATACGGGCTGACTCGAATCCATTCACTTCATCCATCCCCACGCCCAGCTCCGTCTTGACGTGGAACTTTGACGCATCCTTGACCTTGATGCTGGTTGCCCCCTTGGCGGCATCCGCCTCGATCGTGGTGTTCATCGGGACCGGCATGCCCTTCCCTGGGTGCTCGTCCTTCAAGATCGTGAACGGACGGAGTGACATCTCATAGGAGAAGCCGATGATTGGACCATCGGAAGCTTGCGTGTCGAACTGGAACATGTGCGGATGCAGGTTCGTCTTGCTGGAGAACCCTTGCCGTGTATCATCTTTCAGCTCGCTCTTATAGACGACGTCAACGCAGTCCTGCACGTTTCCGCGAATGACCAGCGGAAACTGCTTCGCTCGATTCTTTCGGACATCAGCTTCCTCTTCATGCAAGACATAGAGCAAGCCGCCCGGATCGACAATCGCCGGCGTCTTGGCCGTCGCCGCCTTCAAGGTAATCGGCAAGGTGATCGCATGGATGTTGAATTTCTTGACCGGCGCGCCTTCCGGACAGAGGCTCCAGGGTCCGTTCTCGCCGGGCTTGGCCGGCTCGGTGGAGTTACTGCCATCGTCACGCCGATGAATCGGCTCCAACCAGGGTGCACCACTGTGGCTCGGCGAGAATGGCACCCGCCTGCCGAGATGCGGCCGCAGCCACGGCCACGACAGTTTTCCGCTCCGCGGGTCGAAGAGAATCTCCTGCCGCTTGCCCGGGGTTGCCGACTTGTAGTTCACCCATTCGTACGACGTTTCAGGTTCTGTTAGAGCCTTCGTACCATCCCAGGCCCAATCATTGACCGTCGAGTCATAGGCCAGGGTCTGCTCCTTTTCAGTTGTCTTGTGGCCCGGTTTGCCTTGCGGCGGCACCTGCATCTCGACCCAGTCCTTGATGGAGACCTTGGCCGGATTGGCTTTCCAATCCGTCTTGTCCTTGGTGATCTCGAATTTCTTGCCACCGTACCAATCCACCGTCGTACCCACGAGCTTATCGCTTGCCACACCGGTCTTCATACGACCGACACGGTCCGGTAACTCAACCAACGGCTTCATCACGTCGGTCTGAGAGCCTGGAGCCTGCAGCGTGTTGTACACGCGCCAGAACCCCCACATGCCCGTGACATAGTGCTGCGGGATGTGGCAGTGGAACACGAATTCGCCTGCCAAGGCCTGCAATCCCCCGGAACCACCCTCGATCACCTGATCATAAATCTCCGTCGGCCCGATCGATTGCACATCAAGACGGTCCGATGTATCGCTGATGAGCGGAAACTTCACCGGTCCATTGCTTGAAGCCGCGAAATCAAGGTGGCTGTTTCCCGGCTGGCGCGCCCAACGGATGGACCCACCGTGTAGGTGATGTGAATGGACGATCTCCGAACCGCCCGCCATGCGGAACTTGGCAGGGTCGCCCAGGTAGGAACGAGGGATCGTCGTAGCCGGGTCGCCGAACGTATAGGACCCATACGCCATGGACTCATCGCCATAGAACCCCATGTGGGCCTGAAGTTCGATACGCGTTCCGTGCGGCTCGCTCCGATAGTTCAGCAGCCGCGCCCCGGGCCGATAGGAGTCGGTATGGGGGTCACGCTGCGGCAGCATCTCACCCTTCTTATTCAAGATCCGGAACGCTTCGTCTCCTGCCTCATGATAGAAGATCGCGAACTCGCGGAAGTCCGCCCCATTCGGATCTTCAATCATGGCTTCCCAGCCACTGGCCATTGGCTTTCCATCAAACGGACTCAGATACCGTGAGCCTCGTGGCTCCACGACCAACATGCCGATCAACCCGAGATTGAACTGTTCGCGTGAGGCATGCGATCGGAGAAACCGCGCGCCCTCTTGTGTGTCCGGCTTGATGTACCATTCAAAACTCTGCTCTTTCCCCGCCGCCACGGTCGTATCCGGATTCGACGGAGTCGCCGGCTTGCCGGTGGAAGAGACCACCATCGACGAACCGTTGATGACAAGGTTCGTCGGCTCATCGGTGATCCGGTTGTGCAGGGTCATCTTGAGGCAGTCACCCTGATTCGCTCTGATGACGAGCGGTTGGATCACATCGCCCTGCAGACCGTTCGACAGGGCACCCGGATCGTTTTCTTTTTCCCGCGCTTCCTTGTTCGCCGTCTCCTCGGCTCGTGCTTTATCCAGATTTTCGTTCAGGACGTACATGTACCCGGGGAAGTAATCAAGAAAACGGCTCAGGGTGATTTCAATGTTGATCGCGGTGACGTGGTATTCCTTGACGGGTGCATTCGCCGGACACCGCTGCCCGCTGGTGACCGAGACTTTGTCCGGGTCATCCGCCACCAGCAACACGCCCTGTTGCATCATGTGGCTGTTGGCGCCCGTGCTGTACCCTCCCTTCTTTCCGATGAATTCCTGTTGCCGCTTGATCTCTTCCATCATGCGGTCGTGAAGGACTGACCCGCCTTCACGATAGATCACCTTTTCCGCCGATGCCTTCCCCGCGTCGTTAAGGTGATCGTGTTTCTCTGCGGCCCATGTCATTGGTGTCACGGCTAGACCGCTCATTAATGCCAGGCTCAGGAGTTGCTGTAACATGCCGGCTCTCCCGTGCCTCCGACTCAGTTTAGAAATGGTGGACTGCATAGACCTCATACTCGGCCTCCCCTTCTCTTGATATTGACCGCCAACGAAACAGCTCAAACCTGCTATTCAAGATCGCCACTAGATCGTCAACAGAACTTTGGAATAAGAACCGGCCTCCGAACTGACTTCCGGCCTCGTATCTCAGGAGGGTTAAGAGCTGGTGAAGGGTTCCTTCTTGCGAAGGAATGGGTCATTCGGAGGCCGGTCCAAAATCACCCACACCTTCACCAGCGAGGTTTGCGTAGCGCAATCGCCGTGCCATCTCGCAGTAAGACGAGATCAGAAGAAATTTACAAATGTGAACAAGAAGTTAGAATTATTGTGGTTGAAATACACCGATCGCTGAATTTCGGGGAATCCGTCTACACAAAGAGGCAGCAATGGAACTCTTAGCTTGACTATCGAGAGAAATCAAGGTGTTGGGCTGTCCAATTCGTTGGACGGTGTCTATTGGGAAACTGGGGCAGGACGGGGCAATGGTGAAGCGAGGAATTGCAGGTCCGGATGATCCGTCGTGACAGCGGAACTCGGCGACGCAGGGTCATTGCTCGATCTCTGCTTCGCCTTAGGCCTGTGCATGAGCGCGGCGGGGTCAAAGTAGGCGAACGCGTCCTTGCATGTTGGAAAACAACTTCTTCAGCGGCTTCATCCGCTGATCCGTTACATATTCAAGCGTCAAGACCACCCGCCGTTCGTGAGCACCAAGCGGCGTGACGGCGCGCCACAGCTTGTCGCTGTTGAATAGAACCATCGTGCCCGGCTCTATGGGGATGCAACCTTTCCGAACCCGCGCGACCAGACGGCAATGGTCGGTTTGCCCCACTAACCCGACCAGGACTGTATAGCGGGCGCCGTTAAGGAGTACGCCGCCACCACAAGGACCTTGTCAGCGTACTCCTCGACCGCCCGTAGAAACTCCTCCTTCCCCTTGATGCGTTCATCCTCGGGAAGACGCCGCCAAGCCGGATCGATCTTGTAGAACGAAAAGTTGACATATTGCCGTCTCGACGCCGGGCTTTGTTCAGGAGTCGGGATGACCGCACCTTCTATAGCATGACTGCTTCAGAAGCCGAGGGCCATATAACCGCCGACAGTCCAGAAATTGTTCACCGTGTTGGTTTGATTGCCGGCCAGGTGGAATCTGCTGTCGGCACCCACCCACAACTCTTTCCACACGCGATACTCGGCACCACCGCCGAACTGAACCCCGATGTCCAAATAATTGATCTGACTCGACGTCGGGCTGATGACGTGGAAATCCAACCCGCCCGGAATGAGCCAGGGTTGAAAATCGGTCCCCTGCCTGAACTTCACCTTGGGCGCCACACTCACGGTGAACATGGTTAGTTGCACCGTGGCTGGCCCGCCGAACGGAGCATCCAAATTCGGGACGCTTTCGGAACTGAACCGCTTGAATTCCAATCCGATCTCCCCCACGAGCGCGGTGCCGTCCATCATACCCCATAGATCTCTAGTGATCATGAGGTCTGCTCCTCCCCCCATGTAATAACCGGACTTCCCATCGTTCAGGCCGCTATGTAGGTCGGTGACCAACTCGCCTGCACGATCGCTCGTGAGCCCGGCATAGCCGCCGCGAAAGAAGACGCGGTTCCCGGTTGGCGTCGTACCTTCAGCTAAGACTTCAGCCAAATGCGTGGACGCACCGTCGGCATGTTCGGTGCACGCATCCGCATGCCCGGCCTTGCCGTGTTGCACCGCTTCCATCAGATGCTCGACTGCTTCGCTCACATGTGGATTGGCGGCGGCAAGCGCTGAGCTGTTCAGCACCGGTGCTCCAAGAGCGAACACCGCGGCGAGTGACACCGCGACAGACCAGACTCTGATGTTCCTCCTGCCATTCTGAAGCTGCATGATACCCTCCCTCCATGGCTATGCATCGAGGAGCACGGCCCTCCTTCGAGCAATCAGCTGACGCTCGACAGCCCGAGTCGTCAGCTTGGTGAATTATCAATTCCGCACTCGCTCCTCGCTCAATCCATAGACGTAATGAGCCCCCAACCGTCGACTGACTGCTCACGCATTCACCTTCTCGATGTGCAGGTTCGGACACCAATCCACTTCAGCCTGGCGTGCCAGTTCCATGAGCTGAATCGGAGCCGGACCGACGGGTCGATCGCGCGAGAGTCCCACACATCGTGAACAAATAAACTGACAGCAGGTGGGCGCCATTCGGACCAGCCTGAGCAAAGCC
>JARFPM010000078.1 GCA_030444405.1 Nitrospira sp. | reverse complement strand
GCGGTGATAGTCGTGCTTGAGACATTGCTTGAGAGCTGAACCGTGTAATCAGTTGTTGCAGGGTTAAAAGGCGGTTGCAGCGTTCCGGGAGCGGCCGTCAGGCTGCTGAGTTCTATGACTGGGTTAACCGTTGGATTGACCGTCGGATCAACCGTTCCTGCGTCCCCGCAGCCGTAGGCACTCACGCTGAGGGCGCCGACGAGGATGGCAGCTAGATATTGGCCGGTAACAGTGAGGGCGTGCTTCATAGGGCGCCACCTACTTTTTCTTGACGCATGAAAGGATGGGGATGCGCAAACTATAATGAATCAAAATGATGATGAATACTACGAGAGGGTGCGAAAATTTACATCACGGTTGAGCAGGAGTCAAGCCGAAATTCGGCCCTATCCATTTGAGTCAAATTTTGGAGGGCAAGGCGTGGTGAATCAGTACAGGGGGTGATCCGGATTGTACTCACAGACATCACCGAGCATCGGAAATGTATAGCGACGGGATCCTATTTGAAATTTCCGTTTGGTGATAAGTCCGATGATGTTCGGTGGTAGGTCAGGTCACGCGTCACCCTGGCTCGCAATTGGACGGTCAGGCTGGAGTACCACCATCGCGATCATGACGATGGTGTTCCGTTCAGCCTGCAAGCATTTTTCTGACTCAGTGAATTGATATATTCCAGTGTTGGAAGCCTGGCTCTTCCTTCTCTGAGCGGGTTCCGTTATCCTCCCTCGGTGAGCCTCCTCGACCAATTCTTCATCTATCATCCGGACCCTTGGCTGGACCGAGACTGGGCAAGGCTGAGCGGGTTGCCGCTGGAAGATGTGTGGTTCCATGCTTCCGATGGTGTCTCTTTGTTCGGTTGGTATGCCGAGGCGGCGGCTGATCGCCCGATCATCCTGTGGTGCCATGGCAATGCGGGCAATATTATCAACCGCCTCGACAACCTCAAGCTTCTGTACCAGATGGGGCTGTCGATTTTCCTGTTCGACTATCGTGGATATGGGAAGAGCCAGAGTATCAGCCCCAGCGAGAAAGGGCTTTACCAAGATGCGTATGGGGCTTACGACTACCTGGTACGAACCAGAAAGATTCGCTCGGAACGAATCGTCCTGTTCGGGCGGTCACTCGGAGCCTCCGTGGCGGGCGAGCTGGCGGTGCAACGACCAGCTTCAGCCCTCATACTTGAATCGTCGTTTCCCTCCATCGAAGCAGTGGCCAGATTGCATTACGGAGGCTTCCCGGCGCACTGGTTCCTTGGAGCAGAATTTCGATTGCTCGATCGGCTGCCGAACCTTTCACTACCGAAACTGATCATTCACGGGGACAAGGATGACATTATCCCCATCGAACTGGGACGCCAAGTTTTCGATGCTGCCAAACCGCCGAAGGAATGGTATGTGATCCAAGGCGCCGACCATAACAACACCTATGTGATGGGAGGTGGCGCCTACTTCCGCCGGCTCGTGGAGTTCATTCGGAATGCGCTCGCCGCATACTGATACATGGTTCGCTGAATCACCGTTTCGCCTCCGGGGGTGGCCAGTTCATTTCCGTGTGCCGGCCGCAGTAGTAGCACAGGAGGCGGTACCGGGCCTTACGGCGAGGGTTTGGCAAGGAGATAAAGGTAATGGGAGTATCGTCAAACGGGCAAGTCGGTTGGTCGTGGAGGAGATGGGTTTCCGCCATCAAGGTGATGGAAGCCACATCCCACGAAGGATGATGTACCTCCTTGCCGGCAATCTTCTCGACGGCGTGACAACGTTCGCAGGTGGCTTCGTAAGACTTGATGCGGGCGCTGTGTGGAGTATGATCGGCCACGGCCATCGCTCCGCCGCAACCCGGTTTCGTGCAAGTCAGATGTTCATGTTGCAGGGCATGAACAAACCGTCGATGCGCCTCGCGTTCTTGTTCCGATTTCATCGGCACCCCTCCCTTACCTAAACTCTCTTCCCTCCAAAGAACGGCATCCAGGTTGGTTCCCCTACGCACATTGAGCGAACACCGCGTGTCTCACGCTCTTCGCTCACCCTTTCCGTGAGGGGGGTTGGATTGGTTTTGAACTGCGCGCATTGACCGAGCGCCGCCCCTGATCAGGAGTATTATGCCAAGTCTTGGCGCGCGGTCAGCGAGCACGAAAACTAATCCAACCCCCTCGCTTCTCATATCCCCCAACCTCCGCTGATTTGGATATTCGCCCCGTTCACGTACCGCGCCTCCTCACTCAGCAGATAACGAACAGCTGCGACGGTATCGTCGACCGTTCCAATGTACCCGGCGGGAATACGTTTGGTCATGGCGGCGAGTTCTTGCGGCGGCGCGCTGCCGGAATCGATGAAACCGGGAGAAATCGCATTCACGGTGATGCCGTAAGGCGCCAAGAGTTTGGCTAATGTGCGTGTCAGAATGAGTACTCCGGCCTTGGCGATATAGTGGGCGGTCACGTCGGCTTGTGCTTCCATCTGGTCCGCATTGGCCATGCTGAAGCTGATGATGCGGCCGGCCTTGCGGGCTTTCATGCCTGGTGCCACGGCCTGCGCAAGGTAGAAAATAGGGTGCAGGTTGCCATTAAACATTTCGTTCCAGCCATCGATGGTTTCGTCGAACAGGTTGACTCGATGATAGGGGCCGGCGCCGTTGATCAGGACATCGATTCGACCCCATTCTTTTTCAACCTGTGTGACCATGTTCTTGGCGGCACCTGGGTCGGAAACATCGCATCGGAGTGCCAGCGCTTGTCCTCCTCGCTGCGTGATATCCTCCGCCGTGGTCTTGGCCTCAGCTTCGCTGGTTCTGTAACAGAAGGCAATTTTCCACTGCCGTGAAGCGAGGTCGAGGGCAACCCCACGTCCGATGCCCTTGGCACCTCCGGTGATGAGTGCAACGTGCTGGTTCATGTGGCCCCTTGGTTGAGCGGTCGGTGGGGCATTATGCTCTCGAACGAAGCCGTTTGGCGAGTAGTTGCAGCACGCCAGCCGTGCGATTAGAAAACGCCCGATCATTCTTGGGCTTCTTAGCCTCGGCGTTGCAGGCTTCAATGAGGGCTTGGAGATCGGTCGGTGTATCCACATCGCGCCACGGTTGAATCAAAGAAACCTTGAGTCCGATCGTCACTGCTTTCTCTTGTGTGCGTCTGAGTACCTGATCGGTCGACCAAGGAATATCGGCGAAGAGTTCCGGAATCAGCCGCTTGAGGCCGATCAGATAGTAGCCCCCGTCGACGGCCGGACCAAGCACGAGATCATGGTCCTCCAGCAAGGTGAGGGCCTGTCTGATATGGTCGAGCGGAAGCGTCGGCACATCCGTCCCAATGAGTACGACCTGCCGGTATCCTTCGGCGAACAGCGTTCGAAATGCTTGATTCATGCGCGCACCGAGGTCGTCGCCGACTTGATCGATCAGTTTCACGCCCTGCCGTTCTTCCATGATCTTGAAGAAAGCATGTGTCACAGACGGGGCACAGGCCAGATATCGATCGATTGGCAACTTCAACTTCGCGACAGCGGTTTTTGTTCGCTCCAAAGTATCGAGCACGAAGCTGCCGTGGAGCGTGGCCGCTTCGTCGGGAGTCAGTGGGGGGCAGAGACGTGTCTTAACTTGACCAGGGATTGGTGCTTTGGCGAAGATCACCAGGGCCGTGCCGAGTGCTGAGGAATGAGTGCTGAGGTTAAGGTTCGGCATTCACTATCTCACAGACCGATAGACACGAGCGAGCTGATGCGGGCTGACGCCTACCCAGTACAGGAAGCGCAGGGCCCACATGAGGAGAATGGTTCTCAACGGGCCTTTTGTATCCCACCGCCTAAACGAGGTGACAACGGTGTCCCGGAGCGCTACAGTGCGACCCGCTTGCTGCAGCCGACTGCTGAATTCAATGTCTTCCATCAGCGGAATCTCGGAGAAGCCTCCGAGCAGTTCGAACACCTGGCGGCGGACAAAGAGAGCTTGATCACCGGTCGCGATGCCCGTTAAGCGCGATCGGCGATTCATCAAGGAACTGATGACTCGACCCCAAACCGAGGGGCTGTCGAATCGGACGTTGAAGCGTCCGCCCACTGCGGTGTGCTTGGCCAAGGCTGATTCAATGATTCGTCCAGCTTGTGCCGGCAACTGTGTGTCGGCATGCAAGAACAATAAAATTTCACCCTGGCTGGCTGTCGCCCCCTCGTTCATTTGGCGCGCGCGCCCTCGTGGCGCCGTGATGACGCGGGCATTGGCCGTGCGCGCGCAAAATTCTTGAGCGAGGCTGAGGGTGCCGTCGGTGCTGCCTCCGTCAACGATGATAATCTCGGCAAAGGTGGACAACGAGAGACACGCAAGTGTCCCCGGAATGCTTCGTTCTTCGTTCAAGGTCGGGATGATGACGGAGATCGTCATCAGAGATCACGTCGTTGGTTTCTTGGGTTCGACGAACATGAAGTACATGACAATGACGATGGTGACCCAAAAGAGGACTTGTTTGTGCCAAAAGAGCACTTCGCCGTATTGAAAGAGGCCCAAGGCCAAGGCGATCGCAACGGCCATGACTCCATAGCGGAGAGTCGGAGTTTCGATTGCGGCGTTGGCCCAAATCGCAAGGCCGCCGAAATAGATGAGAAACGGCACGACATTGATTTCGAAGCCGCCGCTGATGGACAGAAATACATTGAGAAAGCCGATAAACATCAGCGCCGTCCCGACCATCAAGCCGATGACGTGTATCTGATGATCGTTCCCACCTTCTTGCGCTTCCGGTTCGGTCGGACGTGACGCCTGCAGAGATTCGTCTTGAGGTGGTGGCAGATCGGATGGAGCCATGGCTAGACTTTAAAATGCTTACTGAGTGTCAAGGTTTGTTGCTGATAGGATGATCCCAATAGGGATCCATAGAGTTGTGCCGGCATTCCCATCATCTTGTCATAGACGACCTTGAAAAAGGTCTGTCCATCATGGATCAAGAATGGCACGTCATGTGGACGAACTTCCAGTACAACCTGTGTGCCTTTGATCTCTCCCTTCGCTCCATAGCCGAATCCAGGGTCGAAAAAACCGGCATAGTGAGTCCGTAACTCTCCGCAGGCTGCTTCGTAGGCCACCATTTCGGCGGCGTAGCCGGCCGGCACACGAATACGCTCCTTCGAGGCAAGGATATAAAACTCTTCCGGCTCCAAGAGCAAGCTATCGTGGCGATGGCGATGAAGCGGTTCCCAAAAATCAGCCGCAGCATAATGGCCGACTTTCGCGAGATCAATGACGTGGCTGTTCTTCTTTGCGCGGTAACCGATCACACGACTGTCTCTCTGATCCGTGCCGGCGAGATCAATGCGGAGGAACAATCCGCGCTCAACGCGGAAGTCTCGGCTGCCTACGGCCTTGTGGGATGCCACATTGTGGAACAGCAACGGCGTGTTTCGGTGCAGCGCCTGAAGCGCTTGGTCCTGTACCGTGGCCTCACCGCACACAAACCGGATCTGGTTCAGCGACTGCCCCGTGCGAACTTTGATGGCAAACGAGCGTGGGACGACCTCTAAGAAAAGCTGCCCTCGATAGCCGGCACGGATTTCGTCGAATCCGGAAGTGAGATCCGTCACCACGCGGGTGAAAACATCCAGACGGCCCGTCGTGCTCTTTGGATTCGCCCGTGCGCGGATCGTCTTCGGGAGGGCGAGCTGCTCCAGCAACGGAACGAGATATACATGGCCCTTCTCCAGAATCGCCCCGTCGGTCAGATCCATCTCGTACATCACGAGATCCGACTGATAGAAATCCAGCACGTTCAGCCGCGAGGAGATGGCCGACAGTTCCGGCAAGAAGCTGCTGATCAGTCGATAGGCTTTACGGCCCAGACGGAGGTCGAGGCTGGCCGGCTGGATCTGCCTGTCTTCGACTGTCGGAGAGGCGCTGATGGCTCGGCTTGCGATCAAGCGCTTGATGTCCTGATAGGGGAGAATGCCGGATCGGGGTGAATGAGTGGTCACAGGTCGTCCGCATCTCCGCCGCAGCTGTTACCCCAAGCGGCGTAACCCTCGCGATCAGGGTAACTGTCACTACAAGCCGCATAGGCTTCTTCTGAATCATCGAGCGAGGAGCGTACACCAACCATCGGGAGCTCCCGCCGATGGTCGGACTTTGGCTGAGGATAGTGGAATGTCTTGCCCTCATAATTCCGGAGGATCGCTCCGTCCTCGTCCAGATGGACCACGTAGTTGTCGGGCAGCAACGGGATCTTGCCGCCGCCACCAGGCGCATCAATCACGAAATGGGGCACGGCCATCCCACTCGTATGACCCTGGAGAGCTTTGATGACGTTCAGACCTGTTTCCACGGTCGTCCGGAAATGATTCGTCCCCTTGGTCAAGTCGGCCTGATACAGATAATAGGGCTTCACCCGTGCAAGGAGCAGCTGATGGACGAGGCGTTTCATGATTTCCGGATCGTCATTCACACCTTTGAGCAAGACCGTTTGGGCACCCAGGGGAACGCCGGCGTCCGCGAGCCGCCCGCAAGCAGCCTTGACTTCCGGCGTCAGCTCGTCCGGGTGATTGAAATGCAGGTTCATGTAAACGGGATGGTACTTTTTCACCATGTCGCAGAGTTTAGACGTGATGCGTTGCGGCAACGACCCGGGAACCCGCGAACCGATCCGTATGAGCTCCAAGTGGGGGATCGTTCGAAGGGCCTTCAAGACACGTTCGAGGAGATGGTCTGGAAGCAGCAACGGGTCCCCTCCCGAGAGGATGACATCGCGTACTTCTTTGTGTTCGCGAAGGTACTGAATGGCTCGGTCCAGCTCACCTTTTTTAAGGAAACCCGGTTTTCCCACCAGTCGTTTCCTGGTACAAAACCGACAATAGATCGGGCATTGATTCGTCACCATGAGCAGTACCCGGTCCGGATAGCGGTGAACAAGGTGAGGTACCGGACTCATGAGGTCTTCTTCAAGGGGATCGTCGTCGGCCGCCATGTCGTCCAACTCCGCCCTGTCGGGGACCACCTGCTTCCAGATCGCGTCATCCTTCGATTTGATTGTCTCGAGTACGGTCGGGGTGATCCGCATGGGATAAGGGCCGACGATCGCTTCGACCTCTTTTTCATCGAGGCCGAACCGTTCGGCCAAGTCCCTGGGCTTCACGATGCTCTTAGCCAGGACTTGTCTCCAGTCTTCCATGAATCGTCCTTCGTTGGTCAGTTAATCCGGCAAGAAGGGTGTTCGTCGTCCTTGCCCACAACATCGGGCGTGGTGCGGGCTTGCGACTGAAACTCGGTTGTTGCCGGGGCTCCTGCGCGGTCGGCACTATACCGCTCGTCCAGATAGGCCAGGATGTCGGCGGTTTCCGTCAGAACGAGATCGCCGTCCTTGAGGACCGGCACATAGTATTGGCCGGAGACCTCGTAAACCTGCGTGCGCATCCGTCTGCTGTCGGGTACGATGACAGCTTCATAAGTCAATCCCAAGTCAGCCAGTTTTCGTCGGACTACGTGACAGTCAGGGCACCAGTCGACCTGGAAAAGAGTCACAGCCATAGTGGTATAAGGCTACCAGGAAAAGGAAGAAAGTGGAACGCCCATTTTATGGTTTATTGGGGAGGCGCATCAGTTCGGTCGTAGGGCGCAAGGAACCATAATTGCGTCCTTCATGCCGTGAAGGACCTTCTTGTCGGCTGGGCAGATCGTTGCCAGAATGCCGGTGAGTTCAACTTTGTCGTCTGAGACAAAATAATAGGGCGATAACCGTGCCCGGCCGGACATGCGCACGATCGTCTGCCTGCCTTCATCCAGATAGTCTATTTCGAACAGCCGACCTTTATGGAACTCTTGTAAGATGTAGGGTGTGGTCGGAAAGGAGGCAAGCGCGTTCCGGAGCGCCTCAACCCATGCCTGCTGAGGCATGTCATGCCCGATCGACACGCCGCGGCTTCCCCAAGCGAGTGCGGAAAAGCCGGAAGGCTTGATGACGAAACGGCGCTCCTTCTGCGTGGCCGTCTCGAGATCGGACCAATTTGCAACCGCGCGTCCTCCGATCCGTAGGCCGGGAATCGTGGCGATTGGAGGAAGCGGTGTTGGGTCGAGCAGCCAGGTGTTCGGCATGATTGCGCTCAAATGGAGCAGGCAGTCCGCGCCGAGCTGCTTTTCCCAGAAGGGGCGGATCATCGGATGGTGGAGCAGCGCAAAGGCGGATTTTTCTTCCAGTGCCGTCTTGTAGGGCGGCGTAACGGATACCCAGTCTTTCTTCGCAGCGTATTGAACGAGTTCGGCTTTGGGAATGTTCAACAGGTCGAACAGTTCATAAAAGCGATAGATAACGGCGATTGCCTGCTCGCTGCCGTCGGCACGCAATCGAAGCCCTTCCTCCGTAAATCGAATCTCGTGAGGCTCGACACACCAAACGGGCATCCCCTCTTCGCGGAGTTGAGCGGCCAACCAGGACATTTCCGGTCGATAGTCCTTGGATTCTTCCGAGACCAGGATCGCGATGCATCCCTCACGCCGGCCTTGCACAGATCGCACCATGCGGCCGAATCCACGTACCATCCCGTCTCGTCCCCCGATGAGTTGTGAATCACCGCTGTCAAGGTCGTGATAGATGTGAGACAGGCATGCGGTAAGCCCGATGCCGCCTGGAACCGAATCCAGCTCGGTGATCACCATGCCGTCCTGTGTGGGGATCACATCGGGCCTGATGACGGCGGGCAGGACATCGCGAAACCGTTTCATCCGGCTGTACTGCACCAAGGCTTCCGGCTTGCCTTGATCGAGGTATCCTGCGACCCAGGCTGGTTGAATTCCTTTGACGCTCTCGTTGTAAAGCCGATTCAGCGCTCGATAGAACGAGAGCAGTTGTGGCCCCAAATCGGTGAAGAACTGCAGCTGATCGGAAGACAGGTAAAACGGGCAGGGGCTGATTCGCCAAGAGGTCGTCGCCCCCAAGCCGGAAGACGGCTGCTGAAACGATACGGCGGACGAAGACCTAAACAGGTTGGCGTGGCACAATCGCGTGCGGATGGCAGTGCAGCGATCACGTGCCGCCTCAGACGAGAGCGTCGGGCAGGAAGCTTCGGTCTGTGCCAACGAAAAACTCTTAGCTACGTTCGGGCATGGCGGAAATGCGGCATCAGATGGTGCAAAGGTTGTAATGCTAGCACGCATATCAGAGACCGACAAGAGGCCGGCGGACCGCCCAATAGGGATAGATATGGAGCAATGCGGAGTAGATCACGGGATGATCGGAAGCGAGCCTTCCTTGCTACCGTTCGGCATGCATCGTATGATTGGATCTCGATGAACCTCATTACAGTGGATTCCAAACAGACGATGAGGGTTTTGCCACAGCTGGTTCCTGATACAGCATGTTTTCGTTGTGATGTGTGTTGTCGTTTCCCGGAAGTCGACAGCTTTCTTCGCCCATACTTTACGTCTTCAGAAATCAACGATGCCGTGGCACATGGAATCCCCGAGTCGTTCTTTCCCGACAAGTCCGGCACGCAGGTCGATCTTGTCAAGAACACGATCGGCGAAGGGTATTTCTGTCCGGCTTTTAATTCCAAGTCAGGCCGGTGCGGAATCTATGACGTTCGCCCCTTGGATTGTCAGCTGTACCCGCTGGCGTTGATGTGGGACGCGTCGGGTCGAGAAGTCCTGCTTGGTTGGGATTCCAAGTGTCCATTCATGCGCGACGCCCCCTCAAGTGCCATTCGGGAGTATGGAGAACGTGTCGCGACCTTCTTTGCGGATGAGGCGATCGTGGAGGCGATTGTGGCTCATCCTCGCCTCATCGGTCGATTTCAGGAGGATGTGGTCGTTCTCAAGGCACTCCCGCACCTAACGGTTCGGCTTGGTCCTGAGCCAGTTGATCCTCAGCTCCGTCCATTGACGCTGTCGGACGCACCACGTGTTGCGAAGGCGCTCGAACAAGCTCAGGTGCTCCGCCATGACACGCCGGCCGCATTTGCGTTTCCCTATCATTATATATGGACATCGCTGCTTCCCTACTGGTGGATGGAGTCCGATCACACGCTGTTTCTTTTTGCCGAGTCTCCGGACGGATGGTTCATGCCGCTCCCACCGCTCGGAGCCAGGCCTCTGGATCAGGCAGTGGAGCAGGCGTTCGTGCTGATGCGGTCCTGGAACGGGCCGTCGCCGGTGAGTCGAATCGAAAACGTGATGGCGTCACAAAGAAATCTGCTGGAGTGTGACGGGATCCAATTCCGTCAGAAGGAGGGCGACTATCTCTACTCCGTCGGGGCTCTGGCTGCCTTGGCCGGAGACCACTATAAATCTCAACGGGCGCTCTGCAATCGTGCAGCCCGAGAACAGGCGATCACAAGCGTGCCGTATCGTGCTGACTATCAGGCCGACTGCGCGCTTCTCTATCGGCGGTGGGCCGAGCAGAAACGCCGAGGAAATCTTGACCAGATGGGGAAGCTGCTTCTGGAGGATGCAGAAATGGCCCATGCACTCGTCTTTCAAGAGCATGAACGGATCGGCTTGTCGGGTACCGTCCTGAGAGTCAATCATGACATCGCCGCCTATACCTTTGGCTACTGGTTGACTCCTCAAACCTGGTGCATCTTGTTGGAGGTCGCGGACCGTTCCATCCCCGGTCTGGCTCAGTGGGTGTTCCGCGAAACCTGTCGAACCGCCATGTCGCAAGGGGCGGTCTATATCAATGCCATGGATGATGCAGGTCTTCCGGGACTACGTGCGGCCAAGTTAGCCTATCGCCCATCGGCGGTTCTGGACGCCTGGGTGATCACAAGGATGACCACATGACCCAATCGGAAGAGCGAACTGCTTCAACGGCTCGCCGATATGAGTGGTTGACGTTCGTGATGGTCCTGATCACGCTGTTTACCCTGGGCGTGGGGACCTTCCTGCTCGGCCATGTCGAACGCAGCATCGTGGCTGCCGCCTGGCTCCCCCTGTTGGTGTTGCTGTTGTGGTCGATGATTCGATTGCGAGCGGAATATCGGCAAGCCCAACAAGAAAGTGCTTGGGCGCGGGCCGCTGAGGCGGCCTTACTGCAAAGTCAGGAACGCAATCGAGCGATTGTCGATACGGCGCTCGATGGAGTCATCACCATCGATGCAGCCGGAATCGTGACGGAATGGAATGCCCAAGCTACGGCCATCTTCGGGTGGACCCGTGAAGAGGCGATGGGGAAATTGCTCTCGGACACCATCATCCCCGAGCGTGATCGGGAGGCACACGCTCAAGGGATTCGCGAGTATCTCAAGACCGGAGTCGGCCCGGTGCTGAATCGTCGGATCGAGATCGCTGCGCGACATAAGGAAGGCCATGAGTTTCCGGTCGAGCTCGCCGTCTCGCCGGCGCGTATCGGTGAAGCCTATATCTTCAGCGCGTTTGTGCGCGACATTACGGATCGTCGTCGGGCCGAACGACGGCAGGCGTCCCAATATGCGGTGACGCGTGTCTTGTCGGAAGCCGTGAGACTCGAAGAGGCGGTGCCGAAAATCATTCAAGCGGTCGGCGAGAGTCTCGAATGGGATCTCGGTGTATTTTGGAGACTGGATAAACAATCGGGAACCTTGAGGTGCCTCGATCACTGGCGAGTCACAACGCTTTCCGTCGACGAGTTTATCGCACAGATGCAGCATCAGACTTTCAAGCCGGGTGTGGGATTGCCGGGTCGAATTTGGGAAAGCGGGCAACCGGTGTGGATCAAAGACGTGACGCTCGATCCCACCTTTGTTCGATCGGATTTGGTCGCTAAAACCGGGTTTCATGGAGCGTTCGGGTTTCCGATTCGTATCGGTGGTGAGATCGAGGGGGTCATTGAGTTCTTCAGCCATCAGGTACGTGAGCCGGATAGCGAGTTGCTCAGTATGATCGCCGATGTCGGCCTGAAAATCGGGCAATTTGGTGAGCGCACGAGAGCTCAAGAGGCGCTGAGCCTGACGGAAGCGCAACTGCGTCAATCGCAGAAGATGGAGGCCGTGGGGCGGCTCGCCGGCGGTGTCGCCCATGATTTTAACAATCTACTGACGGTGATTCGTGGATACAGCGAGTTGATCCTGAGTCGCTTGGCTCCGGCGGATCCTGCGCGACGTGAAATGGAAGAAGTCAAAAAAGCCGCTGATCGGGCCGCCGGTCTGACCAGCCAACTGCTGGCATTCAGCCGCCGGCAATTTGTGGCGGCCAAGATCGTGGATCTGAACGCGCTCGTCATGAACATGGACGGGATGCTGCGGCGGCTGTTAGGCGAGGACATCATTGAACTCTGTGCCGACCTCGACCCACAGTTGGGATCGATCAAGGCCGATCCGGGGCAGATCGAGCAAGTGATCATGAATCTGGCCGTGAATGCTCGAGACGCCATGCCGACGGGTGGTCAGCTCACGATCCAGACTCGAAATGTCACCATTGGGAAAGGCCCTCGACGTGAAACCATGATGCTCGACGAGGGAACCTACGTGCTCCTGGCAATCAGCGACACCGGCCATGGGATGAGCGAAGAAACCCAATCGCATTTATTCGAGCCGTTTTTTACCACAAAGGAAAAAGGGAAGGGGACGGGTCTCGGGTTGTCCACTGTGTACGGTATCGTGAAGCAAAGCGGTGGAACGATCGGAATCGAGAGCAAGCCAGGACAGGGAACCACGTGCAAAATCTTTTTCCCGAAAGTGGATGAGACCACGCAAGCCTCGCCGGTCGCCGGTGGACCAGTGGGCAGAGCGGTCGGGCGAGAAACTATCCTCGTGGTCGAGGACGACCCGTCGGTGCGCGGACTTGTGCAAGAAGCTCTTCGCCTCAGTGGGTACGAGGTGTTGGTCGCGCGTCACGGCATCGAAGCGCTCCTGACCGGTGCGAAGCATCTGGGCCCGATCCATTTGTTGCTGACAGACGTCGCAATGCCGCAGATGAGCGGGCCTGAGGTCGCGGAAAAATTGACGGTTGTAAGGCCTGAGCTCAAGGTCTTGTACATGTCCGGCTACCCCGATCATCCGGTGTTCGAACAGGGTGGGGTCAAACGGGACACGGCTTTTCTCCAGAAACCCTTCACGCCAAATGTATTGACCCAAAAAGTTCGTGAAGTGCTCGATGGAAAGAAGGTGGCGTAGTGACGGCATGAGACCGCGTTGAGTATAAAAATGAGCACAAAAACGAGCTTGTTCTACCGTTCATTTGTTTGATGCGCTTGTACCAGCTGAGCGCTGACTAATCTGGACTCGCGCACTTGGTGATCCTTCTTCTGCTAGCGGCATGGAGAGAGGGCGAGTCGTTCGGAAGTGGACCAGATCCTTCGAAAAGAGCACATCCAGGGTCCAGTCCAACGCCACGAGCACTTTCTTCTCAAATCGAGGCAGTTTCAGGAGGTAGATCGTCCGCCACAGCCACCAGGCAATGAAGCCGGAAAAGTTCACGCCGAGAATGTTCGCGACGCCGGTCCGTTTCCCGATGGGGGCCAGGAGCCCGATTGTCGAGTAAAGGAACGGTTTCAGCCGGTCGCCGCGCACGGTGGCCAGGATATTCTGCGCCGCCACCCGCCCTTCACGCAGCGCGTGTTGCGCGGTCGGGGGGTGGAATGTCCCGGTCTTAAGATCCGGCACGAGCGCACAGTCGC
>JARFPM010000077.1 GCA_030444405.1 Nitrospira sp. | reverse complement strand
GGGCAGTCTTCAGCCCTTCCTCGAGCGACGTCTTGCGTGCCGCGACGTTAAACTCCATTTTCATCCCGTGCAACGTGCGCACATGCCCGACGATCGCCCAAATTTCATCCTCAGACAGCGTATATTTGAATGTCGGCATCGTGGGCACGGCAAAATCGTCGTCACCGATCGGATCCCCGCCTTCTTCGCTGGTATCCAACATGTCACGCGAAATGGTGGCGAAGATTTCCTCATCCTTGAACGTCCCCATCTCCGACTTATTGGACAAATCTTTCGGCTTCGGATCGGGCACATGCGACCAATTGAACCCCTCATTTTGCTTGCCGCTCTGACCGTGACAGTCACTGCAATAGTGAGTATAGAGCTCATGCCCCCGCTTCTCTTGCTCGTTCGCGCAACCTCCGACGACCAGAGCCCAGCCTCCCAGCATTCCAACTGCTAACCCCATGACGCCCAGCCGTGCCGCCTTCATACTCACTGCCCTTTCTTGAGTTTTCGGATCAGGACAAATTGAAACCCCAAGGCCAATGCGGCGGCAACAGCCGCGTACATGTAGCTGGAGTAGTCCGGCGGTGCATCGGCTCGGAAATACCACCAAGAGGAGACGGCTTTTTGAGATCCCTTTTCGACCAACTCACCCACGGCATCTTTTCGGCCGTCCCATACCGCAAATGCGATACTGATGAATTGGCCGGGTGTAATTTGGACATCCTCTTCAGGATGGTCGGTCGACAGATTTCTTGAAAAGACCACTTTCCACGTCCCGTTTGCGTAAGCTCCGCTCGCTTTCACATCTTGATGCTCTTGAGCCTTCAAGGTACCGAAGCCTTTGGCCGTCATATCGGTGGCCTTGCCTGCCTTATTTTTCCAAAACCAAATATTGACCGGCCCGCCTTCCACCTGGAGCATCGGCTGCCCATGGGCGAAGTGTGCCTTCTTATCCCCCACCATGAACTCGAATGCGGCCGCGTCGTCAGGATCCTGGGTGGGGTCGCTATACTCAAGCAGGAACGCCACCTGTTTGCCATCGTGCAACGCGCGCACAGCCACATCCTTAACGGTGACTTCCTGGATGCGATTCGGCCAATGCACCTGCGGCGACATCGGAAATGTCGCAGGCACCGCGCCGCTCCAGGCCGCAGCGTTCGGATCGTCAAGGGGTAGGCCACCGGTCACAAGTGTCGCCCGAACCGCTACACTCTCCTGTGCAAAGCTGAAGGGCACACTCCCAATGACCATGGCCGCTATCACAGCGACCCCACCCCGCAGAACCTGCTTCATCATTTGAGTCGCCGGTTTCATACTGGCCTCGTTCTCCCTACACACCTAGATCCGTCCACGTTATTCTCGCTCCTATTCCCATGTTCGTGGGGACTGATGAGCTCCATCGTATTCGCCCATAATAATCTTCCAAATCCATTCATCCGGCAATTCCACTTCCCAACGAGGCATGGCGGACTTCCATGGCGCGCCTTCGATCGGGAGTCCGACACCGCCCTTCTTGATCCGCCAAAACAGATAGCTTTCCTGTAACATCGCGATTGTCGTCGGATCGGCAAAATTGGCGGGTGGCGGATTGTACCCTCTCGCAGCAGGCCCTTTGCCATCAAAATTTCCACCATGACAAGGGGAGCAAAAGGCCGCATAAAACCCTTTTCCCTGCATAATATTCTCCGGAGTCTTGGGGACAGGGTTTGACAGCCCCGTGTACTCCCCTGGCGGTGCAGGATGAATCGTTCTGCTTTCCGCCGGTGGAGCATCACTTGATGCGGTACTACCGTATGTTTGCCACCCCACCAGCAAAGGAAACAGAACCAGAACCCCATAGCGAAGTGCCTGCAACCCTCCGATGTTTTCTCCGGTCAGAAACCGCTGCATTGGCCCCCAAAAGGCATCTTTTGATTCTCCGCTCAATGTTTCAAAAATGATGATTCCCGCTGCAGTCAACAGGAGATACAGAAATATGAGGCTGGAGGGAAGGGGCGCTGACCCTGGGATGTTCGGCAGCACAAACTTCAAGAAGAGATACATGGCTACCATGAGTATGATCGGCTTCCCTAACGCGCCCATATCGTTCCTCCCTAGTGCGCTTGTGCAATAGCTAATGGAGCAGATTCAGTGATTTTGACAGGGGCTGCCGGTGCGCGGCCCGGTATTTCGAGCTCCGACGTGCTGACAGAGATCGGTTCACCGCTCATTTGCTGCAGAAAGGCGATGACGGCCAAAATTTCATTCTTCGACAGCCCAATCGGATCCTTATTAATAGCGGGCATTGTGGCTGGATATTCCTTCGGCACGCCACCATGACGGTAATCCTGATACACGAAGGCCTGAGGATCCGTCAGGCTTTCGTAGAGGAAATCCTTGCTCAGTTTTGCACCGATTCCTTTTAAATCTGGACAACGGGCCGATTCGCTCGGGCCAATGGAATGGCACAGCGCGCATTGGCCTTTACTGAAAAACACCGTTTGTCCGATTGCGGCAATGTCGGTTGGGGTTTTAATGCTTGCGATATCGATTTTTTCTTCTGCCGGAGGCAGGGACGCCAACTGTGGCACGGCAAGTGACATCAGTGAAAACAGCCCGAGCACGATGGCGACAAACCCTGTAACGCGGACAAATGTGGCCTTGATAAACAGCAGGATCAGAATTCCGACCCCGACGATGGACAGTGCGATTAATTGTAGTTGTGCGACTTCACTCATAGCTCTCCAACTCGTACGTGTGTCGTTCGGTATCTTCTTGATGCATGACTCTCACCTATTGCTGTTGCCGCGCTTCTGGAGCCCCTCCGGCCATCGCCGGGATACCGTGTGGGAGCTCTCCCTTCCCGCCCCCTGCGGGAGTTTTGTACTTATCGCCCATAGTGGCCACCCAGAAGATAAACGCCACAAGGATGCAGAAGAAAAACGTGCAGAATGCCATGATCAGCGAGGCACTGCCGAGAGCCGGCGAATACGCGTAGGGGGACGTATCACGCATGACCCCATATACATGCCAATGGACGCGGGAAGAGGACCGCGCATACCCCATCAATGTCATGAGAAGAATAACCATGACGGCATTGAGGACCAGGGCATACCCGGCGCGCGGAGGCATACTGCCCCATACCATCTCTGTCGTCGTCCTGGCACTCTTGAGCAACAGCGCGGTCAACGGCGTGATGGTGAGAATGACGAAACCGACAATGGCCACCTGGGAAGTTGAGAAATAATTGATGCGGACGATTGCCGGCACAAAATACCCCCACACACCGAGGACGATGACAGCGAGGCTGGCCAACACCAGGACCGCACCCATGACGGCTTTTCCCAGTGTCGCCCACCCGGCTGTGTCCTGTTTGCCAGCGCGCCAGTACATGACGAAGCTCATGAAAGTAATAAGAATCATGAGGTTGGACACCGTCATCTTGGCCGACATCACGCCTAGGACACCCAGCAACGGGTGATGAGCCCCTCCCATTTTCTGGGCTTCTTCGATGCTGGCGACGAGCGAGTGCGGCGTCATCCACACGGCGAGACAGAGCAGCAAGCTGACCAGCATCATTAACATGGCCCGCCGATATTTCGTCTCTGATCCGGGGATTCGATAGGTAATCCCAAGCCAGAAGTAATAGTTCGAACCAAGAAACAGGACACCAATCAACATGGCTTGGATAATGAAAAGCCAGGACAGGAATCCTCCCATCAGGGTAATACCCATCTGCTGGTTGTACTGATAGATTTCCCGCATGAGCCAATAACCGGCAAAGGGCAGGGCCAACAGACCAAACACGCCGATAAAGTTTCCGACATAGCCCATCCAGTCGTAATGTTCCCGATCCTCGGTACTCTTGACCGACAAGTACCGCACTCCGGCATAGGCCCCGCAGATATACCCGCCGAGCACGACGTTGGCGATAAGCCGATGGATGTTGATCGGCCACCAGGTCGGATTCCACGTCGCGGCCCAGGCTCGTTCAAAAGCCGTCCCTTCGGAAATCACGACAGGACTGGATTGGAACGTAGCCCAGGCATTGGGCACAATCATGATGAACAAGGCAAAGAAGTTCAGCAGGAATCCCAGAAACACGTGCAATGTCTTCTTGTTGCCATACTGCATGGCGTCCCACCCGTACCAATACAAATACAGCGTCGCGGTTTCGAGTAGGAACAGGAGGCAGTAAAGCAAAAAGGACGGGAAGAACACATCCGTCAAATAATTCATGAGCTTGGGGTAGAAGGCCACCAAGAGAAACAGAAGAATGCCGCCGAATAGCGCGGTGGTCGCATAGGCCGACGTCAGGAGTTTGGTAAACTCCTTCGCGAGTTTATCGTAGCGCTTTTCGCCTCCCCTCCAGGCAATGACCTCGCACAGCCATGCAAAGATCGGCACGCCAAGGACAAACCCAGCGAGCAGCAAATGTAACTGCGCGACAATCCAGACGAGATTCCGAGCTCCGATATAGGGAATATCTCGATATTCAGTTGGTCCTGCCGCTGCTCCCTCCGCTGCGAGACCGATTGACGGGAGTGCGAGCCAGGCCACTGCCAACAAGAGACCTGCGAGCCATCCGCCCTGACCGTCGACGGCCCGGAGAGCCCGTTGAATCGTTCCGACTCCCTGTTGTATGGCACTCACCTCATCACCTCGCAAGTTACGGTTTCGCCTTGGCAGAGGAATCCTGAGCTGTGCCGCCTTCGGCCTTCCCTCTGCCCTTTTCTTTCTGCCCTTTTGTTTCTGCCTTTGCCTGTTCCATCGCCTCAACTTGCGCCGCAACCGAGGCAATCCGTTGCGCATTCTTGTTCAATGATTCGACCGGTTTGAATATTGGTTCGACTTGCACCTCAGGCTTCTTACAGCAATCATGCGGATGAGGAGTCGTCACCGGAAGGAGGGTCCAAAACATCAGCGACAGGACCACACCCACCCCCGCCAAGGAAGCCAACAACAGCCCTTGGTCGGACGGCACACGCATCAAATCCCAGCGGGTAATGAGTCCTTGATAACTTTCAGACGTCGGACGGGAGTTTTCAGCCATACGTCGGATGATTTGTCCAAGTATGGAAATCCCGATGACCGCCAAGACGATCAGGACCGCTGACGAGATGGATCCCCAGAGCGTGAGCTCGAGACCGATTCGTTCCGCGATGGGAAGACCGGTATCGAAGAGATGTCTCATGCTTTCCATTTCGGCCATCGAGTGCGATGCGGTGATGGCGATCTCCGTGACGCGGCTGA
This sequence comes from Nitrospira sp., assembly GCA_030444405.1. Classification (GTDB taxonomy): domain Bacteria; phylum Nitrospirota; class Nitrospiria; order Nitrospirales; family Nitrospiraceae; genus Nitrospira_D. The sequence continues at coordinate 8,589 of JARFPM010000077.1, read as the reverse complement.
CGACCCACCAGAGGAGCGGGAGAAAGAAGGTTCCAATGAGCGCCGCTCTCCACCAGATCGCAAGACCAAGCCCATCGTGGGGTGGCTCTCTCCGAAGCCGTTCGAGGAAGAACGTCCGCCCCACCAGTCCCAACGCCCAGATATCGACGGGGATGGACATCCCCAAAATGAGCGGCAAACCGATGCCTTCACCAAACTGCGTCTCAAACATGGCGATCATGATGGGAACGGCAAAGACTGTGACGGGGCTGGCAAACACCATTAGAAAAGCAAGACCGAATCTTCCCTCAAAATGCACCAATCCCATCGTCATGACAAGAACCGCAAACACCGCTTTAATGGGAATGCCGGTCCAGCAGGCAGGCCAGAGGATACCGAATCCTATCTTTGTCGGAGACATCGATTCGCGTTCTTCAGCCATAACCCACCCGTACCGGGCTTAGTCCAGGAACTCTCGGTTAATCACCGACGCGACTGTGAACAAGGCGATCACCACCATGATCGCAATCCAGCTGATAAGAGCAATCGGTCGCTTGAAAATATTTCGCTCGGGATCCTTATCGATGAACGGGAGCGCGACAAGCAATGCCATGAAGGCGACCGGCAACGCCACGGCACCCAGAAATTGACCGAACTCACCGGCGAACAGTTTCAACCTGAGCAGCTGGAAGTAGAACAGAAAATACCATTCCGGTTCGGGATGGTAGTCTCCCGGATCCGGCGCCGCCTGATCCAATAAGACGACTGGCTCCCAAAGAGCCAATGCGCAGATACCCACGAAGACGAACGCCATCCCGACCATGTCTTTCCAAATTTGACGGGGAAAGAAATAGTCGGTCTTCGCTTTGATCTCTTCCACCGTACCAGTGAAGGGTCCCGCGGGTGCAGCCACGCGAAACAGGAACAGGTGCAATCCGGCTAGGGCCATCAGTGCTGCCGGGAGAATCATCACATGAAGGACGAAGAACCGGCTTAAGGTCATCTGTCCGGGGGTCGGCCCACCTTTCAGAAATCGGGCGATGAAATCACCGACAAGGGGGGTCTTATCCAGGATTTCGACACCCACTGTCGTCGCCCAGAACGCCCGTTGGTCCCAGGGCAACAGGTAGCCTGTAAAGCCGAAGGTGATCACAACACCCAACAGAGCCAGACCGACGATCCAGAGTAACTCTCGTGGCTTTTTATAGGCGCCCCAGAGAAAGACCTGCGACATGTGAGCGATGACGCAGACGACCATGGCGCTGGATCCCCAGAAATGATAGCCAAGAAGGAACCACCCATAATCGACATCGTGAATAATATATTGCGTACTGGCGTAGGCATGGTCGGCTGTCGGCACGTAATAGAACATGAGCAAGATGCCGGTCAGTGCCTGCATGGCAAAGATGAACAACAGGATGGATCCGAACACGTAGGCCCAACGGGAACCGCCGGGGATCGGTTCGTTGAGCATCTTGGCCTGCATTTCCTTGAGGCCGACGCGTTCGTCAAGGAACGCCACGAGCTTTTCGATCGCACTGGGCTGATGGTCGGGAATCGTTGCAGGAGATGATTGCTTGCTATCCATGTCGCCAGCTTTCAAATGATCCGGATTTGCGACTTCGTACCGGCCTTGAACTCCATATCAATAATTTCGACCTCACCCCCCGCTGATACCTTTACTGGCAACGCGTCTAGACCGCGAGGGGCGGGACCGTCGAGTACTTTCCCGCCTGCATCGTAGATGCTCAAATGGCAAGGACAGAGAAACACTTGTCCCAGCGTCTTGTGCTGTCGCCACTTGAATGCGCAACCTAAATGAGGGCACTTGCCGGAGAACGCCACATAGGGAATGGTTTTCTTGTTGGTCCAGATCGTTTTCCCCTTGCTATCGCGAAACTCCATGTCCTTGTCTTTGTAGACCTTCTCGAGAAGCTCTGAGGTCGCACGTAGAACCCAGACATTCTTCTCGATTTCGTACTCCGGCATGTAGGCTTCTTTGACTTTTTTCTTGTACTTGAACTGCACACCGACGTCGTCCTGCTTGATCTTGCTGACATTTCCCACTTTCAGCCATTCATTGTCAAAATCCGCATACATCGGCTTCATCAGAAAGCGGAGAATGGGATACGCGATGGGGAGACCGATCAAGAACCCAATGACATGCGTGAAATTCATGAAAAACGTACGGCGCTTGACGCTCTTTTCCAGATCAGGCAAAGGCACCAACACCTCGCCCGGCGTCACATGGATGTTGTCCTCGAGATGCGAGATCTCCACTTCATGCGTGGTGACATAGTCTTCGCGCTTGAAAGGAGGCAAGGCGAGGATATCCGTCGACGGCGCGCGCAACTGCACGAAGTCGTCCGTCACACCTTGAACATGGCCCATAGCGACTTGTCGTTCACCGCTCCCATTCACGGATATCACGATGTGGCTGATCTCGTGGGAAAGGGGATCGAGCACGACTTTCGTGACTTCGCCGATGTCGAGGTCGGTGCACCGGACCTTGGATTTCAGCTTCGGTTGCAGCATTAGTTTTTCTTGATCGGCTTGGGGGTATTCACCGAGGTGTTCTTGAAGCTGCCTAACCAGGCAGCGAGAGCCTGCATTTCCTTAGGATCCATGAGGTCTTTAAACTTGTTGGGCATGATGCCCTTTTGCCATTCTTTCTCATAGCCCTCAGCCATAAAGCTTTTAGGGTCCGCAATTTTCTGTTGGATCTCCTCGACCGTCAATAGCGAGCCGATGTTATCCAATTCTGGGCCTCGTTTCTTTCCACCCTCACCCCTCAACTTGTGGCAGTTGTAACATTCCTGCAGTTGCCACTGTTCTTCGCCCACCTTCATGAAATCGCCGCCCCCTCCGCCGGACGCACCGGCTGTCGACGAGGGCTTATCCCCAACTGAAGGCGCCTGTGATGCCGTGGCAGCCTGACCTCCCCCCAATCCCTTGAGCCGCTCCTCAAGGGCCTTCACCTGCTCGTCAAGAGCCTTGGCTCGAGCGATCAACTCTTCGGCCTTCCCCTTCTGCGAGGCAGCCCGTTCCTTTCCCAAAAGCTTGTCGATCTTGGCCCGTTCGTCTGCGGGATCGAACTGCGGCAACAGAGATGCGCCCGCGATGCAGACTGTAACCAATAGGACCCAGAATGCAGTGACCGCAAAAGCGGACTTGCCGCCGCTCATTGTTCCGACCGGCCGCGCATCGAGCAGCATGAAGACAATCGCTCCGATCAGCGCAATGATAAAGAAGAGCTTTTGAAAATCGAACGGCACCTCCTGCGAGTGCGCAAAGCCCGCAAGCACGCCCCCGACCACGAGACCAATCGCTAGCTTCTTGAACACATTATCCTCATACGAATTCTGATTGTCTCACCAAGACCTCGAACCGTCATTTACTTGACCCCGACCGGAACAGGACTCCCTTCAGGCTCTCGCACCTTCGAAACAGAAGGCCGAAGAGCCACCAGCGCAGCCACACTGACGATGGCAATAAAGAATACGGTTATCGCCGTAATCCACCAAGCCGAATACGAGAGCGTCGGAGTAAACGACTCCGCGCTGAGGTCAGATACCAAACTATAGGTGTGAAAATATTTCTTGAGCAAGGACCGGACCGCCCCCATCAACCCCATCGTCCACGTGGAGACGAACGCCAAGAAAATCAGGACAAACTGAGACACAAAATCGATTTTTCCCCAGAGAATAGTGCCCTGCTTGATGGTTCGGTTGTACAAGACGTAATTGACGACCGTCACGAACACCAACGTCAAGATTGCGGAGAGCTTTGCCGGCATCGAGGCCAAATAATCCCACCCTTCCGGCAACTTCAGCTCATCGGGCATATCAGTGCCGGTGGCCACGAATCCACCGGGGGTAAGCCAGACTGCGTCGCTCACGAGCATGACAATAAAGCCGATCTTGATGACGGTCCGAGCAGAAACGGTCTGGGGAATAAACCGGCCCAAGAGGAATGGTGATAGCGTGAGGGGCAGCAAGAATGCCAGCGACATTGGATCAGGAATCCAATAGCTGTTCATGACCCACATCGTGACGGGGAGCAACACCACCAAAACAATGGGAGCGAGGATCGTCATCCGAACATTTTCCGCCCCTTCGATTCGTTTGACGCTGAGCCAACTGTAATAGTTTATAGCCAAGAACAACAGCCCGATCATCATGCCCTGCATCTCAAAAAACATGGAGAGCTGATCGGCCATCATGTACGGGCAGAATGAAAAATCGTAATCGCACATTTCATACGCCAACAAGAGTCCCGTGAACGGCTGCAAGAGCGAACCACCCACCGCGATCCAGATCGCGGCGAAGCCCATCCAATCGTAGTAGGCTTTTTCCTCCTGTGTCTTTGCCCCCATGTACATGTAGGCGGCGATCATTCCGGCAATAAACCCGCCGAATGCCACATTTCCGTCGATCCGGTGGAGACTCAGGGGGAACCAACTTTGGTTCGCAATCTTATCCCACAAGGTCGCCGCCGCGATGAAATCCTGCGGCGAAACCCCTTCGGCCTTCGGCGGTGTGTTCATGAACGACGTGGGGCCGTTGATCACAAACAAGATAAGCAGACAGACAAGATTCAGGAGCACACCAAGAGCAATATGGCGCCCTTTCTTTTCACCCTTCCAGACATCCCAGGTGTAGAGGTAGGCATACATGAGGATGGTCTCGGCGATAAACAGCGCCGGATACAATACTGCAAACACCATATAAAACTGATTGACGAACGAGGTCGTGAACTGTGGATAGGCGGCAAGAAGGACAAAAATAAACAAGCCGCCCGTCACAGCGGTCATACTGAAGAGAATGACCGTAACCTTCGTGATCTCTTTAGCCAGACGATCATACCGTGGGTCCTGCTTACGGTAACCCAACCATTCTGAAATGACGACGAAAATTGGTGCGCCGAGTATAAACGCGGCAAATAAGATATGGAGTTGAGCGACGACCCATACAGCCGTCCGATTGCCTGTATACGGAAACTCCACCGTCGACGCCCCAACCTCTTGGGCGTGGACACTAGCAGCAGCCACACACAATGAGAACAACACAACGAGAGCCAGGAGACCGCTCGACAGTTTTTTCACGATGCCTCGATGCCCCCTCTACCTCAAGTTAAACAACCGCCGCACTCTTATTTCAAGCTACCATCGCCCCACTGCTTCCTCTCTTCATTCCATGCTTTCCCAGCCAATCCAAAATTCCTCTCATAGAGCACGAGCTTCCATCGGTCGTCGTCTGAAAGCTTGCTCTTCCACCCTTTCATCTTTGTATTTGGCACTCCCTCGGAAATACGCCAAAACCACACGGAATCGGAATAGAGCTTCATGCGCTCAGGGTTTCTGAAATCCGTGGCACCCGCCTTCACAGGCTTTCCATCTTTCCCATGACAACTGGCGCAGTTTACATCAGGATTTGCCTCACCGACGAAGAGCTTTCGCCCATCTTCCAGTTTCTGCGCATCATTCCACCACTCTGCCGGCATGTGCTTATCGGCATATTCAGCAGGAGCCGGAGGTGGTGGGACAATCGGTCCCTCTCCACCCGGCTCCCCACAACCTACCAGCAATCCGATGGTCATGGCCAGCGCCATTCGAGCCAAACCCTGCTTCATTGCCATGACAATCATTCACCCTTCTTGGAATGATGTTCCAGCACCTACCGCAAAACATGTGTGAGGCAGGTCTGCAAAAATAAAAAAACGCTTCTCCAGAGGTGCCCACACCCCTAACAAAAGCGTTCCGCCCAAACCTTCTAGACAACTCTGCACAACGGGCCCCGCCCACCTATCGACCGATTCGGAGAGGCACCCCGCAGCCCCCAAGGCCCGTCATCGGCGATTATGCTTTTCTCTGTCTTCGCGACTTCCCCTTGCTCCGTTCCTGCTTCCGCTGAGAACGGACAAGCTTCATCCCGACTATCGTACCGGCCGCTACGACTACCGCTCCGCCTCCCCACCAAAGCCAGATGGGAGGACCACTCACATCGCAACCGGTTCCAAAGTTAACCCTGATCTTTCGTTCGCTCTCTAGGTCTTTCGGGTCGAACTCGACCTTAAGGTTTTGCTGCTCCCCCTTCGCTTCTACTAGAAGGGGATCGCCAATGTTGTCGTTGTGCAGATGAAACATCGCTTTGTAGTAGCCATCTCCATCCGTCCGTACGACCTGACCGTACGAAACCCTGGTGTCCTTAACGAGGACGTCTATATTCGAAAGGCCCTTCCCGTCTTGCCCGCAAACATACCCCTCAACCATGAAACGATGGTCCGCTTCATGTGTGGCTGGAGCCACCGGCGGGAACGTAACGATGATTACGAGACAGCAAGCTAAGATAAACAGTCCTGCTGGACTTCGACTGCCAAGCTTCGAACTAGATCGCTGACTCGTCGCTCGCTCCTTCGAAGAAATGCACGCCGCAGCACAACCAGCGGGCCCCATTCGGGCAGGCGTTTCTAGCACAGCACTCCATCTTTGTCAACGAAAAGGCTGGCCCTTTCAGAGACACATGCGGGGTGCGAAACAAGTTCGTTAGGATTTAGAACTCAGTGATAAGGAAATGCTTTAGAGATATCCTCGCGTGCGTGCATCCGCTTCAACTCGTTCAGCTTCCGCCCGACGCTCGGACTCTTTTTTGGACACCCAGGTTTCCCATGATTTTCCGTTCGCCGTGTCTTCTCCGGTGAATGCAATCGTGGCGATGGCTGAGTATGGAATGCGCTGAGCGTCCGGACGGTCGGCAGGATACAGTTCAAGACAGGAATCAGTGGCAGTGACTTGGCGATTGTAGATGTATCCGGTAACGGATTCACCAGAGCGTAGCGTCAACGTCACATCACCGCGATAGTCGAACGCGAGTTCGACGGCTTCCGTTATTTCGGCTAAGGAAGTGGGCGTGAACACACGCCCTTCGAGAGAACTAGGAAACCCGGTGGTGTGGTTCTTCGTATCAGTCATAGCTGGGAGCCGTCACTCGCCGTTCGTCAACCGACGTTCTCTCTCTCCGCTTAACGCATGACACATGACGAAATCATCGCGAGGTTGGCGACAACGTCAGCTTTGCTGTCCGCACAAATCCAGAGGCCGTACTAAAGGTATCTTCAACCGCCGACGCCTCATAGCCGCAATGGACCATACAATCGGCGCATTTTTCATTTCGACCGGTCCCGTATTGCTCCCACTCCGTCGATTCCATCAACTCCCGGAAGGTGGTCGTATACCCCTCTTGAAGCAAATAGCAGGGCTTCTGCCATCCGAAGACGTTGTAGGTAGGATTTCCCCAGGGCGTGCATTGGTACTCACGCCGGCCCATCAGGAAATCCAAAAACAGCGGGGATTGATTGAACTGCCAACCCGGCTTGGGACGAGCAAGGATCTTTGAAAAAAGCTCCTGAGTCCTCGTCCGCTTCAAGAAATGTTGCTGATCCGGTGCCTTTTGATAGCTATACCCTGGGGAAATGGTCATACCTTCAACGCCGAGCGCCATCATTTCATCGAAAAATGTTCTGACTCGCTCAGGATTCGCATCATCGAATAAGGTGGTGTTGGTCGTCACCCGATGGCCACGTCTTAGCGCCGCCTTGATGGCCTTAACTGCCACCTCATAGACACCATCGCGGCAAACGGCCAAATCGTGCTCGTCCTTGAGGCCGTCCATATGGACGCTGAAGGTCAGGTACTTCGAGGGCCGATATTCATCCAGCTTCCGCTCCAAGAGGATCGCGTTCGTGCAGAGATAGATATACTTCTTCCGATCCACTAACCCTTGTACGATCTTCGCGATTTCAGGATGAATGAGCGGCTCCCCCCCTGGAATGCTCACCATGGGAGCTCCACATTCCTCCGCCGCCGCCCAACATTGCTCAGGCGTCAGCCGCTTATCGAGGATATGATCGGGATACTGGATCTTCCCGCAGCCGGCGCAGGCCAAATTACAGCGAAAGAGCGGCTCGAGCATGAGTACCAACGGATATCGCTTCACTCCCTTCAGCTTCTGGGAGAGCACATACTTCGCTACTGTATACATCTGAGAAATCGGAACAGCCATTCCGCTCTCCTTATTCGCTTTGTTCTATTTTCGGACCTTGTATATATAGGCCAGCTGTGAGACACAGCCGTACTGGAAGCACAAGAATGTTCGGGATTGTAACATCTCACCTGAGACGCGTCAATTTCCAGGTGTTCCTTGCGTAACGTACACGCATCAGAAAGATCCATCACTCCACATGCTGATCGAGTGCGATACCTGCGTGAACCTTTCGATTCAGTATCCCCGGGACAAGAAGAGTACGTTCGATGTGATTTGACTTCTCGTGCCCACAAGCAGGCGTATGCCTCCATGGCAATTTCCCTCAAACGAGGTTGCAAATGGTAAAGATGTCAGCACACTGGAGATGTTTTCCTTCCGGCAACCATGTCGAGAAAGCCATAAGGAGCCGGCGAATCAAACAAAGGCGAACTTAAGTTCACTCAGGTGGGGGGTATTCGACGCCAGTAATCACCGGTAAAACCATAAGGAGGCATCGGCATGTGCAAGTGCGGTTTGGAGGCGCCGAGCGGGTTCGAACCGCTGCATCGCAGTTTTGCAGACTGCTCCC
>JARFPM010000018.1 GCA_030444405.1 Nitrospira sp. | reverse complement strand
GCTCCGATAGCAGCAAGGCTAAGGAGCTGTTTGAAACTGCCGCCTTCGAAGAAAACCAAGGAAATCTCCCTCATGCCAAGCAGCTCTACCAAGAACTGGTGAATCTTTACCCATCCACCAAAGTGGCCGAGATCGCTCGGGCACGGCTAGCTGATCTGGACAGCAGGAAATAGACGTACGTCGCGCGGTCGCACCTTCACGACGTTGTTGTGAGATGGTCTGAAGGTCGCGACGCGGGATGGGAAATCACCCGGATGGATGAAGCGGGCCGCGCTCGCTTGACGGACTTCGTCGAACAATTCAAAGCGGCCGACCTTACCGTAGAAATCACGGAAGAGATGCATTGGCGCTAGACAACCGCCGGCCTGACGGCATCATAACGTAACGGACGTCTCCGGTTTCTGTCGCGGATACCACGGGAAAAACGCGTTGGTCGTCGCCTGGTAGGCTTTATACTCCTCCCCCCGGCTTGAGAGGGCTTGCTCTTCCGCCCGTGGAATACCGGTCACTCTGAATAGCAACCACCCCATGCCGATCGGGCCAACCCAGGTAAACAGCCAGCCCGGCGCTCCCATTGTCATGACGACATAGGAGCACCAGTGCAGCCAATCAAAGAAGTAATTCGGATGGCGTGAATAGCGCCACAGGCCCTCCCGGCAAACGCGGCCCTCGTTCCTCGGATCGGCGCGGAAATGGGCAAGTTGCCGGTCAGCCTTCGCTTCACCGGCTACTCCTACGCCCCAGATCAGCAATCCGAGCAGTTCGACCACCGAGGACGGAACCCGTGGGTTCCACAACACCGCCAGAAACGGGAATGAAAACACTGCCACAGACACGGCTTTCCACTGGAAATACACAAACATGTTGACCGACTCAGAATCACCCCATTTCTTCCGCAAGCGGCGATAACGGCCGTCTTCCGATTGCCCGGCCACCCGTTCGGAATAGATGTGGAGTCCCAAGCGCCCGGCATAGAGCACAACCAGCATCGCCGTGAGCAGGATCCGCTCAATTCCCGCGGGAGCCTGGGTGGCATAGGACAGCACAGAGGCGATCAACCCCGCGCACCACCCGACATCACCGATCGCGGCGTTTTTGGTCTTTCGCTGCACTGCCCACAGGACACCCATGACGATCGCCATGAGGATATAGGCGATCATGACAAGCGACAGCGGATCCGACTCAAGCATTCCGTCTTCTGGTCCCATCATCCCTACCCTTTACAACAGACTGGGCTCATAGTCCCATATGTCGACGCCTTGGTGCATCCGATCCTTCAACCAACTGCGAAACCCTGGGATGGGAAACGACAAGAGCGCCTGGATTTTCTCACAGTTCAAAGAAAGATCCGCAGGCCTGGGGGCACCGGTATGCCCCCCGGCGGATCCTTCAACCAAATGGCCTTGCAGCTCGGGATACCACGGCAGCAGCGCCTGCCCAATCTCCCAGCGTGACAGCCGTTCCCGTCCACCAAGGTGGTAGAGACCGGAAGCGCCTTTGTCGAGTAATTCCCACACCGAGCGGGCAATGACCCCGGCCGGCAACGGACAGCGGAATTCATCGCCATAGAGCGTCACCGTCTTCCCACTCTTCACCGACCGACTCATCTCTTCAACGAAACTTCGATCGCCGTGCTGTGAGGTACCCGCCGTAAGGACGATCCGAACGACGGCATGGCGCGCATTCTGCAACACACGCTGTTCCCCTTCAAGCTTAGTCTTGCCGTAGACATTGATCGGATCGGGTCTATCCGTCTCACAGTACCAGCCCTTCTTACCATCGAAGACTTCGCCACTCGACAAGAAAATAAATGGAACGTCCTTGGAAAGATAGGCCAGATGTGCCGTGGCGTCTATATTCCCGCGGCGAGCGAGCTGAGGATCTTGCTCGCAATCTTTCGTTCGACTTACGGCCGCGCAGTGGATGACGGCATGGGGTTTCAGTCGCTGCCAAGCCTGTTCGGCGGCAACGCGATCTGTGAGATCGAGATCGGCACGACTGAGACCGTGCACCTCCCAGTTTGGCGCCCATCGAGACGCAGACTTTACAACGTAGCGCCCAATCAGTCCCGCCGCCCCGGTGACGATGACACGTGGTCTCATAGTGCTTCACGGGGCACACCGTGCATGAGTGGAAACCGCATCCAACAAACCATCGGGGGAGGTGGTCGAAGTGATATGGTCGCCTAGTTATGAAACGCCATCAATGCAGACGGACTCAAATTGGGGACTGATTGTACGACTTTCGACCTGGTGGTTGGAAGAGGTCATGAGCAGGAGAATTGCGCCTGCTGTGTTGAGACCATCACGATAAGGGTCAGGTATTGCACGTAGGTGGATGAGTCCGGTCAAAGTCGACGGAGCTTCGCAATCGCTGTACGCTCCTCATAACTAGGCTGCTTTCGATTCTGGTTCCGCGGGGGCCTGGTCGCGCGGCAACCAGCGATTCAGAACCGTTGCCAGGGATTTGCTCGTGACCGGCTTGCTGAGGAAGTCATCCATCCCGACCGCCTGACACCGGTCACGATCCTCCTGCATCGCGTTGGCAGTCATGGCGATGATGGGTAGATGGGGCGCCCGACCACACGCCTGGCGTAGGCCCTCCTCCTGATTCCTAATCACCCTTGTCGCTTCAAAACCATCCATTTCTGGCATCTGGCAATCCATGAACACGAGGGCATACGGAATACGCGCAAGTGAATCGACGGCTTCTTGCCCGTTTGCCGCAACATTGACCCGATACCCGAGCTTCTCAATCATATTCGCTGCAACCTTTTGATTGACCGGATTGTCCTCAACCACGAGGACCAGCGGTCTGGATCGTGTCTGCGCCTCTGACAAGCTATGACGGGTAATGATGGGAGTAGCCGCCTGAGGCGTTGGAGCAACCGCATTGGAGACGCTTCCCAGAACAAGGCCGAGGCACTCGTATAAGAGCGACTGCCGGATCGGTTTCGTCAGATAGGCTGCAATACCGGCCTGTTGAGCCGCTTTGGCATCGCCGCGCTGGCCGACCGATGTCAGAAGCACCAGAAGGGTCGCGCTGATCACCGGTTCCGACTTGATTCGGCGGGCTAACTCCAGACCGTCCATGCCAGGCATCTGCATATCCAAAATGGCTACATCGAAAAAAGCCTGTCGACGGACCGCGTTACGCAGGCACTCCAGCGCTTGATACCCGTTCTCCGCGCTTTCATACATCACCCCTTGTCCCCGCAGACTCTGCTCAAGAACTCGACGGTTCGTGGCATGATCATCCACGATCAAAATTCTACGGCCTCGTAGGGCCACCGGAGTCGTCGTGATTGGCTGAGCGCCCTCTGCTTGGACGGGAAACCGTACCGTAAGCCAAAAGACGCTGCCTGCTCCGAGCTTGCTGTCCACACCGATCCGCCCTCCCATCATCTCCACGAGCTGCTTGCAGATGGCCAGCCCCAGCCCGGTGCCTCCGTACTTCCTTGTGGTGGAGCCGTCGGCTTGAGTGAACGGCTCAAACAGTTTCGCTTGATGCTCCGGCATGATGCCGACTCCGGTATCCGACACTTCGAATCGTAGCGTCCGATACAACGAATTCGAGTTCGGAGCTGTCACCGTGTCGGGCTCGCTCTCCATACTCACCGTGACCACGACCTCACCCTGTTCCGTGAATTTGATGGCATTGCCGATCAAATTCACCAAGATTTGACGAAGACGGCCGGGGTCTCCTCGGAGGCCCGTCGGTACACCCGCCTGTACGAGACAGGTCAACTCAAGGCCTTTGGCATAGGCCCGCCCGCCGTGCAGGCCGATCGCGTCCTCTACCACCGTGTGCAGGTCAAAATTGAGGTCTTCAAGCTCAAGCTTCCCGGCCTCGATCTTGGAAAAATCTAGAATCTCGTTGATGATGTCCAACAAATGCTCACTGGAAAGCCGGACGATCTCAGCGTACTCGCGTTGCTCCGGGGTCAGCGACGTATCGAGCAGCAGCCCCGTCATGCCGATGACGCCGTTCATCGGCGTTCGAATCTCATGACTCATTGTGGCCAGAAACTCTGCCTTGATCTTTACAGCCTCGAGGGCTTTATCCCGGGCGACTGCAAGTTCTCTGTTTTTCCGTTCAAGATCTTGGGCGGCCTGGGCCAGCTTGGTCTCAGACACCTTGCGCTCCGTGATATCTATCATCGTGCCCATCATACGGGATGGGCGACCCTGCCCATCCCACTGTACGACCTTCCCGCGCATCGTGAACCATTTCCACTCACCGGACCGGTGGCGGACACGGTGCTCGACGATATAGGCGGCGCTTTGCCCCTCCAAGTGACTGTTCAATGCGCGCTCGACCTCTGGGCGATCGTGTTCATGAATGCGCATTTTCCAATCGAAGATATTGTTCAGAGGAATATCCTGGTCTTCCAGGCCCAAGAGACGAATCCAACTGGGACTGTAGTATGCCTGCAGCGTCGTGAGGTTCCAGTCCCACAGGCCGTCTGTGGCGACGTCAAGTGTGAGTCGGAGACGGGACTCGCTTGCCCGGAGCGCTTCTTCGACCCGTTTTCGTTCGGTGACATCGGTGGCCACTCCAAGAACCATAGTTGCCGCGCCCTGTTCATCGAGAATCGGCCGCTTGACGGTCTGCAGCCAGCGGACTGTTCCGGTGGCGTCCGTGATCTTCTCCTCCGCAGTCGACCATTCCTGCAAGGAATCCATGACTTGAAGGTCCTTCTGGCGAAAAAACGCGACTTCGGCCTGATCGGGGTTGAAGTCGGCATCGGTCCTGCCAATCAGGTTGTCTACCGTCGTTCCATAGGCCTTGGCCACGGCCTGATTGGCCAGAGTGAACCGGCCCTCTCGGTCTTTCGCAAAAATGAAATTGGGGGCCGTATTGATGATCTGGCGAATGAAGACGTGCGATCGCTGAAGCTCCTCCGCCTGCCGCTTTTGGTCGGCCAGGTATCGGGCTCGTTCGACCTCGATCGCGATGCGCTGACCGAACACCCGCAACAGCTCCTGCTCTTCTACGGTAAACTCCCGGGGCTTGTCGTCCAACAGACACGTGACCGCCACGACCTGGCCATGGCCGTCGAGCGCGGGGAATCCGCAATACGACACGGCGTGGTGGTCCCGCAGGAAAGAGGCCTGGGGGAACCGCTCCAGGACGCAATCGAAGACGCGGAGCTCCTTGTCCATTTCGACGGTGGCGCAGGGGGTAACCGCCAGCGGACATCGGCCCGCGTCGTGCGCCACTTCGCCGTTGAGATAGACCGCCTTGAAATGGAGCTCGGGCCCGACAATTTCCGACAGGCAGACCACGCGCACTTTGAATAACTCGCCGATCATGCGAACGACCCGTTCGAAGATCGCCGAGGGATCGCCGGACAGGGTCAGGCCGAGTTCGGACAGCTTCTTCAACTGCTCAAGCCGGACGGCTTCTCGTTCGGCCAGCCGCATCCGCTCGGTCACATCCTGGACGGTGCCCAACGACCGTTGGGGCTGCCCCGCCGCATCGTAGGTGGTTTTGCACTGTTCCTGAACGTATTTCACCCGCCCATCCGGCATGAGCAGGCGATGCACGATCTCATAGGGCTTCTTGTCCCGTACCGATTTGGTATAGGCGCGATGGACATCAGTCCGGTCATCCGGATGCACGGCGTACAAGAAGGCGTCGTACGACGCCCCGAAACTGTGCCGATTGATTTCGAAGATCTGGTAAATCTCGTCGGACCAGTCCAGCTGGTTCGTCGTCAGATCCAATTCCCAGCTGCCGATGTGCGCGAGACGCTGGGCCTCATTCAACCGGGCTGCGCTCTTCCGGAGGGCTTCCTCGGCCCGCTTCCGCTCGGTGATGTCGTGGGTCACGGCGAGATGCTCGGTGTTACCCGTGACCGGATTCAGGAACGGGACTGCAAACGTTTCCATCCATCGCCGCGTCCCCTTGAATCCTTGTATCTCAAACTGAAGCGTTCGCGGCGCCCCCTTGATCACTGCCTGGTGCATGTCGATGAAGGAGGCCCGGTGCTCGGGCGTTACCACATCGAATACACAGCGCCCCATCGCTTCTTTTTCATCCAGCTCAATCATGCAGAGCCCGGCCGGATTCATCTGCAACAGGGTCCCGTCCGATGCGACACGCTTGATACACCCGGGTCCCGTATGGAGCATCAACGAGAGGAGCGTTTCCCGTTTGAGTCGCCCTTCTTCCTCCTGTTTGCGCGCCGTGATGTCGGCCAGGAAGCCGAGGAGACAGAGAGGTCTGCCATCCGGCATCCGCGAACTGATCTTGGCTTGATCGTGAACCCATTTGTAGGACCCGTCTTTGCACCGCATGCGGTGTTCAGTGGAATACGTCGGGGTCTCGCCGCAAGCGTACCGCTGAAGAGCAGCCATGACCCGCGGGCGATCGTCCGGATGGACGAGGGATGACCATGCATCCAGGCTGTCGCCGACTTCATCCTGCACATACCCGAACATGGCCTTCCACCCGTCGGAGAAGAGGACTCTGTTTGTAGCCGCGTCCCATTCCCAGAGACCCATGCCGCTACCTTCAAGCACGGCGGCCCAGTCCCCCTCGCTGATGCGGACGGCGCGTGCGCCTGTTCCATCCGGTCGCCGGTCGGTCACGAGGATACCCTTCTCATTGGGATGAGGCCCCGTCACTCAGTGCAAGATCAAAGCTGATTGATAGCGTCATGGAGGGCTCGACAAAGCTCTCCCTGTCCATTCCTATCGGTTTGTGAATCAGGGACCTTGAGAAGAATGAAGGGGTTGGCCCAATACTTACATGGTATTCGACCCTAGCAGGCCACTAGAGATACTGTGGGAGCGGAATTCAAAAGGCGTCGCGCAAGGGATGCTCCGGTCACGTAAACTATTGATTGCGCGTCAATTTCCGATACCGAATCCTGTGGGGTTGGTCGGCTTCTTTGCCGAGCCGCTTCTTCCGATCCGCCTCGTACTCGCTGTAGTTGCCCTCGAACCACACCACTTTGCTATCGCCTTCAAAGGCGAGAATGTGGGTGGCGATTCGGTCGAGAAACCAACGGTCATGGCTGCTGATCACGGCACAGCCCGCGAAATTCTCCAAGCCCTCTTCCAGCGCCCGCAAGGTATTTACATCGAGATCGTTGGTGGGCTCGTCGAGAATGATCAGGTTCGCCCCTTCTTTCAGCATGCGCGCGAGGTGCACGCGATTGCGCTCGCCGCCCGAGAGGTCCTTCACCTTCTTCTGCTGATCCGTCCCGGCGAAGTTGAAGCGGGCACAGTAGCCTCGGGCGTTCACTTCCGCCTTACCGAGCTTGATCGTGTCCTGCCCTTCCGAAATCACGTCGTACACGGACTTGGTGGGGTCGAGGCTACGGTCCTGATCGACATAGCCGAGCTTGACGGTCTCGCCGACCCTGATCGATCCGGCATCCGCTTTCTCCTTGCCGATAATCATCTTGAACATCGTCGTCTTGCCGGCGCCATTCGGGCCGATCACACCGACGATACCACCCTTCGGCAGGCTAAAATTCACGTTTTCGTACAGCACGTTGTCGCCAAAGGCTTTACTGATCCCGTTCGCTTCGACCACCACATCGCCAAGCCGCGGTCCCGGTGGAATGTAGATCTCCAGCTCCTCCGCCACCTTGTCCTGTTTCTGATTCACCAGTTCTTCATAGCGGTTCAACCGTGCCTTGCCCTTCGATTGCCGGGCCTTCGGCGACATCCTGATCCATTCCAACTCGTGTTCCAGCGTTTTCTTCCTCTTCGACTCCGCCTTCTCTTCCTTTTCCAGTCGGTCCTTCTTCTGCTCCAACCAAGAACTGTAATTGCCTTGGAACGGAATTCCATGGCCACGATCCAGTTCCAAAATCCACCCGGCCACATTGTCGAGAAAGTACCGGTCGTGTGTCACGGCAATGACTGTACCCTTGTACTGCTGCAGATGTTGCTCAAGCCACTGCACCGATTCCGCATCCAAGTGATTCGTCGGCTCGTCGAGCAACAGAATATCCGGTTCTTGAATCATCAGGCGGCAGAGCGCGACCCGGCGTTTCTCACCGCCGGAGAGTGTTCCGACTTTCTGATCGGCGGGCGGACAGCGCAACGCATCCATGGCAATGTCGAGTTGGTTTTCGAGTTCCCATCCATTGGCCGCTTCGATCTTCTCTTGCAGCTGCGCTTGCTTGTCGAGCAGCTTTTCCATCTCATCGGGCCCGACCTCGCCAATCTTATTGCTGACGGCTTCATATTCATGGATCAGCGCGACCAGTTCGGCCTTGCCCTCCTCAACGACTTCTTTCACTGTCTTGTTTGGATCGAGCTGGGGTTCCTGC
Organism: Nitrospira sp.; assembly: GCA_030444405.1. Lineage (GTDB taxonomy): Bacteria > Nitrospirota > Nitrospiria > Nitrospirales > Nitrospiraceae > Nitrospira_D. The sequence continues at coordinate 29,719 of JARFPM010000018.1, read as the reverse complement.
TCAAGCAGACCGACGCTGTAGCCTTTGGACCTCGTGATCTCGCCCGTGTAGTTCGGATCGACCCCCGCGATGATCTTGAGTAACGAGCTCTTGCCCGAGCCGTTTAAGCCCAGCACGCCGATCTTGGCGCCGTAGTAGAAGCCCAGATAGATCTCCCGCAGCACCTGCTTCTTCGGCGGATAAACCTTCCCGACATTGACGAGTGAAAAAATAACCTGCTTATCGTTCGTGGCCATGAGCCCTATCGCCCTCCGTGCTTAGTCTTTTTGATGTACCGGATTGAGAGCGCACCATACCAGACAACCTTTTCGATCACAACCAAGCAGCCATCACGCTGCCTTGAGCGGTCCTGAACTTTGCAGTATGGCACCCTCCCATTTCCTACGTAGGAGGCTTCCGTCGGATGCCGACCGTCTTCTTGAGCTATTCCCGAGCGGACCTGCCACTCATCGAACAGCTTGAAGCACAGCTCACAGGCCATCCGGAGATTTCCATTTGGTGCGACCAGGAGAAGATCTATGGCGGGCAGAAATAGCCGAAATACCTTGGGCGAAGCTATTGCCGATCAGGATGTCTTTCTCCTTAGCCTGGTCAAAGAATGCAGCCGCCTCGCACTTCGTGGAGTTCGAATGGTGTACGGCCATCGCGCTCAAGAAAATTATCGTCCCTTGCCTTCTTGATAACACGCTGTTAGCCCCCATTCTCAGCGCGCTGCATGGCCATCGTCTGGATGATGTGAGCGGCCTCATCAAGACCCTGGCAGCCGCGCCATTAGCCGATTTCCAAAGACGGAAACCAATCATTGATAGGCTCAACGAGATCGTTGAAACCGAAGAGAAGGCTGTCCTCAAGCAGGCCAAGACCACCCTGCAACAATTGATCGTGCAGGGAGACTTCTATCAGGTTGCCGGTGATTTGTATTACCTCGCCGCACCGAAACTGCGCGAGCCGGTCTTGCGGGGAAGGGTGTTCTTCATCGGAGAGAATGATGAATTGATGGCGGCAGAGGAAGTCACTGTGACCCTCTTACAAACCGCGGCGAAAACCTTTTCAGACTCAGACGGCCTGTTCACGTTTCCTCTGCCAGACACCTTCCAACCGGGGACAAAGGTGGAGTTAGGGATTAGGAAGGACGATTCGGTGATCTACGCGCCGATCGACGGTGAGATCACAATTCCAGCGTTGGATAGCGAGTTAGTGAGGATCCGCATGGTGAAGAAGGGCTCTCTCAAGTTATGGTCGGCCGCGCGGATCGAAGAGTTCATTCAAGAGATGGCCAGTAAGGCCAAAGAGCAGGTCCATCCTGTAAGGTAAGCCACAGGAGATCGATTTCAGTCGCTACATAAAGGAGTGGGCCGTCAAGTATGGATTTAGCGCCCAACAGGCGAAGGCCGAGATCGACAAATGGGTTGTTGAGGCGGAGCAGGGAGATGATCCGTATGAGCTTGGCTTGGCCGCGTATGCCAAGAAGCATTTCGGCGAGGCCGGCAAGCTATCGGAAGGATCAGCAGCAGGAAAGGTACGCAAGGCTCGTGAGGCTTCGGCCACAGCCCAACAATTCACGGAAGAGGCCATCCGCGATTTTCGGCTGGCAGGTGACGCCCATACCAATAACTATCGCTTCGACCTCGCCCTTCTTGCGTATCAAAAGGCCAGAGAGCTCACGTCGCAAAGCGACGACCCTCGTCTGTGGGCAGACCTTACCCTGTTGGTTGGGAATTCTGAACACGATATCGGTATTCGGACAGAGGGAGATCGGATTTACCACCACCTCGGAAACGCAGTGGCCGCCTATCAGGCCGCCTTGATGGTCTATACGAAAGAGCAGCTCCCGCAAGACTGGGCCATGACCCAGAAGAATCTCGGCAATGTGCTCAGCGACCAAGGAACCGGCACCAGCGGCAAGGCCGGCACCCAGCTCCTCGCCCAGGCCGTCGAGGCCTATCGCGCTGCCTTGACGATCCGTACGAAAACGCAGCTCCCGCAACAGTGGGCCGCCACCCAAAACAATCTCGGCCTCGTACTGTGGGACCAAGGCACCCGCACTGGCGGCAAGGACGGAAAGAAGCTCCTCCGACATGCCATTGAGCCTTTTCAGACGGCTTTACAAGTCAGAACCAAGGACGCTCTGCCTGTGCAGTGGAAACAAACGATGAACAACCTTAAGGAGACCGAAAAGGCTCTTGCGAATCTACGATGATCTCCCCCTACTACTGTGCCTATCGCAATATCTATAGGGCTTGAATCTCTTAGATCCCCAGCTCTTCCGACAACCGCACTTCTGATTCGTCAACGATCTCTTCCAGGCAGGTGAAGCAGGAGAAGGGAAACCGATCGATTGGGATGGCACAGACTTCGCCGATTGGCGATTCTTCCAACGCCGGACCGCCGCATTCTTTGTGAATCAACACCAGCATCAGGCTTCTCTCATCACTAATCGGCGAAATAGTTCAATATGTTCGGGACTACTGAGACGATGGTCGCCCGGAATCAATCGAAGATCAAGCGGAAAGGCCGGAGCACGGTGCAGGAGTTCATTAGCTAACCGCCAGCTACCCTCCGGTGAGATGACACTATCTTGCTCGCCGTGCAGAATCGTCGTCTTCACGGGACGCAGGTCGTCAAATGTCTTCGTCCAATAGGACTCGCTCTCCTCCACCCACTTCCAGGACAAGGGCCAATCCCTGTGCAACGGATCGTCGTCCCACGGCATCCAGCCGGCGGTGCGCCAGTCATGGAGCCGTTCTTTGGAAATGGCCTTGGCCCGCTCACCCATCATCTTGAACGCCGGTGCGATCAGGATGAGTTCTTCCACGATGGGACACTCCTGCACGACCAGCCAGGCGATCCAACTGCCGAGCGAGTTACCGACGATTGTAACGGGCGGACCAGATTCAATGGATTTCAGGACTGTCCGCGCATCGGCGATCCAATCAGAAAGGGTGTAGTCCACGAACTGGCCATCCGAGTCGCCGAACCCGCGCACGTCGTAACAGCAGAACCCCCACCCCTTCTCCTGGCACCATTGCGCCAACGCCTTGCTCTTGTTGCCCCATCGCTTGGACAGAAAGCCGGTGATGAAGAGAATCTGCCGATCTGTCCCATCGGCGCGATCACCTTTGATGCGTTTGCCGTCTGCACCAATCAGCTCGAATTGCTGTGTGCTCATGCTCCAAGACTCTTCGTGATGAATGGACCGAGTCGCCGTAGCACCGCCTCCGGGATCTCGTGCCCGCCTCGGAAGCTGTGCCACTCAACAGCAAGCCCCGATTGTGTCAGTGCGTCTCGGAGACGTTCCGCGCCGATGTGCGGGAGGATGTCGTCCTGCGTGCCGTGACCTTGAAAGACTGGCAGCCCCCTGCGTGTGGGCATGAGCGGACCCCAGACCGGCTGAGCCAGCAGGTTACTGGAAAGCTGGATGAGGCCGGACCAGGGATAGTCGGTATGCAGGACCGCATCGCACGTGAGCATCGCACCCTGCGAGAACCCACCGATGACCGTCTTCTTGTAGTCGATCGGGAGATGTCGCGGAAGGTCGTTCAGAAACGCCAGCAGGCGCTCTCGTGCCAAGGCCAGGCCTTGCGGAATTTCCACGGACAAATCACGAACTCGACCCGCGGCACGATCGGCTTGGATGCGCGCGAAATCGATGATCCACCATGCGCGGGCATTGGCGAAGTCCAAGCTGAGCGGCAGCGGCCCTTCCGGAAAGAGCCAGCGTGTTCCTGCCGGCACATCGATCATGTCCGAGAGCGGCACCAGGTCGTCGCCCGGCGCCCCGAAGCCATGGAGCAGGATCACGAGCGGACCGTCGCCGCTACCATTCCCGTCGGCACCGCCGGTCAGCCGCGCGCTGAGATCGTTCAGCCGAAGAGTCCGCATCGCCTCGACGCTAACTCAGGTAGAGATACTGAAGCAGTGCCAGCAGGCCGTAAAACGACGACTCGACGACAGGCTGCTGCCACAGGGGCACGAAGGCTCCCTGGCCGACCGCTTCGATGTCGTCAATGACCTGGCGGGTCAGCTTCACGTCGGCATCGTTCTGTGCGCCGCGATCCAGCCCCTGCAAAACCGAGTGATTGAGCCGTGCCACACCCGCATTGCGCGCCTGCTCCGCCGCCCGGTAGAGCAACAGCGCCGCTGTCAGGGCGAGGAACACATTCGCCGACCAGCCTGCGATCATCGTCAACGGAAAATGCCAATCATCGAAATAATTGTTGCGCGCCACGATCATGATGAGCAACACAATGAAGGGATATCGCACAAGCCGGTTCACCACTTCCGTCCGCTGCGCGATAAGCTCAATTTTCATCAACTCCCGTGCTTTGGCCAGATTCTCGGCCGACTGCAATTTGAGGCGCTTCGTCAACTCCTGAGGCCACCCCTCCGTGGCCTGTGTCAAGGCGCCGATCCAGCGCCGGCACAGGAGCACGGCGTCGAAGACAAAGAGATTGAGCACGACCAGAACGATGTAACTCGCGATCACGGAGATAAGATCCAGCCGGCAGCTAAATGTCCCGCGGCACGGTCCCGACATGTCTTCGGCGCCCGTCACTTTCCAGAGCAGGAGAAACGACATGGCATAAATCACCACGAGCAGGAACAGCCGCGGGATGCGCTGCCGGCCGGACCCGGCATTCCGGTACCGTTCCCACAAGGCATCGACCTGGTCGTTGTTTCCCCGGCTCCGGGGGGACAGGACCCACTCAGCCATTCTGAGATACTGCCGCCACCCCTCCGTCTGACCCGTTTCCTCCGGAACCCCAAAGCCGTAGCGGTCTGTCATCCTCTCACTATTTGACCGGAGGTCACGCCAGGCCTTGATGAGAAAACCGATCGCCAGCAACGTGGCCAGGGCTCGAAGAATTTCCGTCGGCCAAATGCTCACCCCTTCCAACCAGTAAAACGGCTCCCCCCCGTCATGATGCTGCAAGATGAGATCGAGGAGAAACTTGTCTACGACAAAGGCCAGCCCAAAGGCACCCACGGCGCCAAGCACCAGCAAACCCATGTGCGCCGTCATCCAACGGTAGCTGGCCGGCTTGGTCCAGAGGATGACGAAGCCGATCATGTAGGCCAGGCCCGCCGTGCCGTAGAGGGTGCCGGAAGGAGGCCGCCGACCGCCAGTTTGGGGATTATCGTTAGAGAGATCTACACGAGGGGCATGCAGAGTATAGCCTTCGGACACCGCCCCTACCGTCAGATCGACCGCACCGTGACGGCCGACTTCGAACATCCGGGGAGGCTCCACCCCGCTGAACCACACCTCATCAGAAACTCGGTTGGCCTGGTAGCCGCATGGCGACAAGAACGCGCCGGCGGGCGCGTTTGACCGCCCGGCAATCGGCGGGCAGTCGGCCAGCGGACGCACATGCCCCACGGCCTGGAGCGTCGCCAAGTAGGTCGATGTTTGATAGCTGCTGCGGAACGGCGGCACGTCTCGCTGCAAGCTGTCATACAATTCCAGCCCGTAATGGGATGAGATAACGAGATTCCTCGTCCAGCGGTAGTCGTCGGCATAGACCAACCGGCTGTCCAGATCAGTGGTGAAGAAGACGACGCCGGGGAACCGCTCGCGCATAGCCTGCAAAATCAACAACGCATCGTAGGCATCGCTGCCGAGAATGCCGATGGCAGCGGGCGGCTTGCGGCCGGGTTCCTCGTTCCCCGTCGCCGAATCACCGGCCGCCTGCTGAAGATTGGATTCCTCGGCCATATCCCGCTCGATGCGGGCGGCCAGCCGCTGGACATAGTCGAACTGGCTTGTGCCGATCGGGCGTTCACGCACCTGGGTATCGAGCAGGACATTCTTCAGCGACTGCAATGCGGCCGCTTTTGCCGAATTTCCGGTCTGTCCGCCGGAGACTTCGCCATCGAGCCCGCGCAGATAACTGTACCGCCATATGTTCAGGCCCAGCCCCCTTGTCCCGACCGGATCGTTCACCTGAAGATCAATCGCCTGATCGACCGTGTCACATTTCGACCGGATGAGGGCCAGCCGGTCCGGCTCGATCGCCCAGTTCTCTTCGGAGGGTCGATGCGCGATGCGATGGCACACAGTGGCGGTGAACTCGACCGGCATCACCCGGCCGTAGAAGGAATCCCATTCCGCAATGAGGATCACGGCATCCCTCTCGAACTTCACCCGGCGGCGTTCCAGCTCATAAACCAGTGCCTCAAACAACTGATCATCGGAGCCGATGCTGTGTTTCAGCTCGATCCCGGCCCGCAACAGAATCCAGCAGAGTTGTGCCCGGCTCGCATCGGAGGAGACACATTCGTTGGACCCCGCAGGCTTGGCCGTCACGCTGATGTCCTGCGTCAGGAGTTTCGGCATGGCGGTGGCCCAAGGCGAGTACAGCTCCACACGGCCGCCTGCGTTGGCCCAGATCACGTGATCCTCGCGGCCCTTGACGGAGCCGGCCGCTTCCTCAAGCAGATTCCGAAAGCCGGATGAACTCCGCGGCCCCATGATCTTGAATCGCACCTGCTGTTCCCGGTGAAGATCCAGCAGCACCGTCCCATCTCCCTCCCTTCCTTGCTGGCAGGCGCCGATGGCGCTCCTCTCGCATAGGATGGACTGCGTGAGATGTGTCAGCATCGCGATGGGCCGATCGCCCGTGATCTCGCTGCTGATCCACAGGACGAGCACGGCCTGCGCCCAATCCGGATCCAGCGAACATTTCCTCGGCCCTTGCCCGTACCACTCGTAGGGCAAGACCCGGCTCATTCCCGTCCGGTCGCGCCACTCCACATAGGACAATTCATCATCTCCCTGTGGGATAAAACAGGCAACGCCGAGAGCCGAGCCTATGGCGTAGCGATCTCGAATGCGGGTCTCACGGCTTTCACCTGAGGCCCCGCCTTCCGTCATCACGAGCAGGACGGTGATGGGCCCGCCCTGGCCTTGCTTGATCCGGTCATCCACCTCCTTACGGATGGCCCCGACCCGGTCCACATCATTCTGGGCGGTCCCGGTCGTCTTCTTGGCCGCGCCGTCGAATGTCGCCGCGCGCCGCGCGGCTTCCAGCGGGTCCTCCCACAGCCTGGCCTGCACGACGCCTTCGGAAACCTGCGGCTTGAGTGCACTCCCCAAAGACGGGGGCCTCGTGCTCTTCAGCGGTTGCTGAACCAACATCACTCCGGCAATCGCCAGCCCCAGCGTAATAGTTCCCGCTACTGCCAGCTTGGAATCTCCTTGCTTCTTGGCCATACGATTGTCCCGGATTGAGATCGAGGCGCCGGCCTAGGAAAGGCCGCGCATGGGGTTTACGAGTAAGCGGCTCTATACTTGCTCAAGAGGGGGGTACTGCGCAAGCACGGCGCGGTCACGAAGAGCAACTGACGGAGAGATGCTTGCCCCAGTTAGGGGGTGGCGTGGCGTAGGCCTCCATGTCCGGCCGGTCGCTGTAGGGATCTTGGAGCAGAGCGAACAAGCGGTCGATTTCGCAGAAGTCCTTCTGTTGAGCTTTTTCAATGGCAGCCTGGGCGAGGTAATTACGGAGCACGTACTTCGGATTGATCCGGTTCATCCGTACACGCCGGTCGTCGTCACGGCTGCTTTCAGTCTGGAGTCGATGCCGGTAGCGCGCCGCCCAGTCATCGAAATGGTTGCGGTTCAGGAAGTGTTCCCGCAGCTTGGGATTTGTCGCACCCTGCTCCGAAGAAAATGTGCTCAATTCCCGAAATACGATCGTGTAATCGGCATGGCTGCCCTGCAGGAGGCCCAAGAAATCGCGAATGAGTTCGTCGTCTTCTGCCCGCGTATCGATCAATCCCAATTTTGCCCGCATACACTTCTGATATTCCTGCTCAAACAAAGGCTGGTAGGTCTCAAGGCCTGCCTTCAACGCCTCTTTCACCGCCACTGGCAACAACGCTTGGGCCAGGCAACTCAGGTTCCAGAGACCGATATAGGGCTGCTGGTTGAAGGCATAGCGGCCGTTGTGGTCCGAATGATTACAGATGAAACCGGCGTCGTAGTCATCCATGAAGCCGTAGGGCCCATAGTCCAGCGTGAGACCGAGGATCGACATATTGTCGGTATTCATGACCCCATGCGCCCAACCGACAGCCTGCCATCGGGCAATCAACTTTGCCGTGCGCTCGACAACTTCGATGAAGAACCGCGCGTATTTCTCGTCGGCATTGCGAAGATGGGAGAAATGCTGGTCGATCACATAGTCGGCCAGAGCTCTGAGGTGCTCATGCTGTTTCCGGTAATAGAACACTTCGAACGTGCCGAAGCGGACATGTGACGGCGCCATGCGGACCAGCATCGCGCCGGTTTCGACCTCTTCCCGATAGACCGCGTGATCGCTGCCGACGATGCAGAGCGCGCGCGTGGTGGGAATGCCGAGGCCGTGCAATGCTTCGCTGCAAAGATATTCGCGGATAGTCGAGCGGAGCACCGCGCGACCGTCGCCGTCCCGCGAAAAGGGTGTCATCCCGGCGCCTTTGAGATGCAGGTCCCAACGTTCTCCTCGCTGGTTTTTCACCTCGCCGAGAAGGATCGCGCGTCCGTCGCCGAGTTGTGGAACATAGACGCCAAACTGATGGCCTGAGTACAGCATCGCGAGCGGTTCCATACCGGGCGTCAAGGCGCTCCCGCCAAAGAGAGCGGAGAACTCCGGCCGCGCAAGCTGCGCCGGGTCAAGATCGATCAGCTCCGCTGCAGCTTGATTGGCATGAACCAGATAGGGCGGAGCGCTAAACGGGGTCGGGCTCAATCGCGCGTAAAAGGCTTGAGGAAGGCGGGCATAGGTATTGTCGAACGAGAGGGTTTCCAGGGTGCGCCGGATCATATCTCTCTGTACCACGAGTGTCTCGATTTTTGCTATTGGCGGGTTGACTCGAACTCTATCGCTCGCACCCAAATCCGATTCTCCCCCGTCTATTGAACCCCATCCTTGCCTTCCCCACATCCACAGCTCACTCGACGATGTTGCTGTTGGCTCGGTATACTACGCTGTCCCCATATGAGTCCTTTTCACGACAGAGGCTGCGAGTGAAGAACCGTACTACGCCCGCTTCTCATTCCAAGAATCCGGTGCAAGACAAACCGGAAGTCGCCGCGGCGGAGGTGCTGGCCTGGGTCAGCGACTGTCTGGAAGGGGGGCTCTGTTTCGTCGCCAAGGGCCTTCTGGTTTTCGAGAATGCGCAGTTCGGCGAACTGGTCGAAGCCACGGCTGCACTGTCGGGCCTGTCGGGTTCTGAAATTCCGACGTTACGTTCTCAACTCTTTGCCGATGCGAAGGCCTGGAACCAGGAGACCCTGGGCACCAGAGGCAGCAAGACCTATCGTCTCGCCGATCACCAGGGCCAAGCCCTCGTCTATGAATGCCGCTTCAACGTCGTCCCCTATCATGGCGAGACCGGCGTGCTCTTGGTCCTGCAGGACATCACCGAACATACGGATCTTGCCCAGGAAGCTTCGCAGATCGCTCGCTTTCAATCCGTGCTCGCCCGCATTGGAACGCTTGCCGTCAGCGATGCGCCGGCGCAGGAGTTAATGGATGAAGCCGTTAAGCATACCGCGGAGGCACTCGACATCGAGCTCTGCAAGATTCTTGTCCCGCGAGAATCAGATGACCACTTGGCCGTGGTGGCGGGAATCGGCCTCGAACCGGAACTCATCGGCAGACTGACGATTGAGGGCGGCACACATTCACAAGCCGGTTACGCCATCCGTGAACGGCTGCCGGTCGTGGTACGGGACTTGCGGAAGGAAACGCGATTCACGCCTTCCAAGCTTTTAACCGAGCATGGCGCCATTGCGGGCATGTGCGTACCTATGCTGGTGGAGGACCGGGTCTACGGTGCCATGACGGCCCATTCCAAGTCGGTTCGGGACTTTACGGTCAAGGAACTGGAGTTTCTCTGTACGGTTGCCAACACCGTGGCGACCGTCCTGGAACGACGGCGACGTGCCGATACCCAGCGAGACCTCTATCATCGATTGTTCATGTCTGCACAGGATGGGATCATGCTGACCGATACTGAGGGCTGCATCCTCGAATGGAATCCGGCATTGGAACGGATGACGGGGTGGACCCGCGACGAGGCCCTCGGCCAGCGACCGTCGATTTTGAAGTCCGGCAAACATCCACCGGAATTCTACGAACGACTCTGGCAAGCTATCCGCTGGGGGCTGGCATTTGTGGATCGTTTCATCAATCGCCGGAAGGACGGATCGGAGTTCCTGGTCTGGGAAAGTGTCAGTCCCGTTAAGGATCGTGACGGGACCACACAATTCTATTTGGGCATTCTGACAGACCTCAGCGAGCGGGAACAGATGCTGGAAGCGTTGCGCCACGCCGAACAGGTTAAACTGGTGGGGCAACTGGCCGGCGGCATTTTGCACGAAGTCCGCAATCCGTTAATCGGGCTCGGAAGTCTGGCGACGCATCTCGCGGAACAGGAACAATTGCCCCGTACCGCGAGAGACCGGTGCGCGCTCATAGCACGCGAAGCGGCCCGCATCGACGAACTGTTAGAATCGCATTTGGGCCAGCTGCGACCCCGCCCATTCGATCTCCAACCCTGCGACCTCCCATCCCTCATCGACGACATGTTGACGCTGCTGAGGCCGAACCTCCGGAAACAGCGGATTATCGTCAAAAAGATTATCCCGGAGGTTCCTTTGGTAGAAGCCTCCCGTGCTCACTTGCAGCAAGCCTTTCTCAATATCTCGATGAATGCGATCGATGCCATGCCGAACGGAGGAGAGTTGATCATCAGAGCTGCGCTGGTGGCAAAACGAGGTCCGGGCATCTCAGTGACGTTTTGCGATACGGGTAAAGGCATCGAGCCGGAAGACCTCCAGAGAATTTTCGAACCGTTTTTTACGAATGGAAAGGCCAAGGGAGTCGGCCTCGGCCTCACCATCACCCACGACATCATCGAACGGCACGGCGGACAATTGACAATCACCAGCCCTCCGGGAAGTGGAGCGATGGTCGAGGTGTGGCTGCCCTTGAAGCGGGACACATAGCATGACCTGGCAACTCCTGCTCGTGGAAGATGAAGAATCAGTCCGCGAAGCGTTCGCCCTGCGCCTCGCCGACCAAGGGTATGCCGTGCAGACGGCCGGGTCTGGAGAAGAATGTTTGACCCTCCTGAAGTCTTTTGAACCGGACATTCTGGTGTTGGACCTTGTGATGCCGAATCTGTCCGGATTGGACGTGCTCGAGCGTGTCAAACAGACCTCGCCCAACTTGCTCGTCATTCTGTTGACAGCCAGGGGCACGGTGAAGGATGCGGTCGAAGCGACGAGGCTCGGTGCATTCGACTTTGTCGCTAAGTCCATCGACATGGAAGACCTGCAGCACGCATTGACCAGGGCGACCCAGCTGCTCACGTTACAACGCCAGGTTCGATTGCAGAGTGGACAGGATGCCGAGCGCTACGCCATCAACCAGGTCATCGCACACAGTCCAGCGACCCAGAGCTTCATGACCCAAGTCCGTGAGCTCGCCAGGAATGAACGTGTGACCGTGCTGCTCCAAGGAGAGACCGGCACCGGCAAACAATACATCGGCCGCGTGATCCACTATAACAGCGCCAGAAGCCACAAGCCCTGTATTGAGGTAGACTGTCCGTCGATTCCACGGGAACTCTTCGAAAGCGAACTCTTCGGGCACGAAAAAGGCTCTTTCACCGGCGCGGCAGGCCGTAAGACGGGATTGATTGAACTGGCGGAAGGGGGAACCGTCCTCTTCGATGAGATCGGCGACCTCCCACTGCCGTTGCAAGCCAAGTTGTTACGGGTGATTGAGGAACGGGCGTTCCGGCGGATCGGCGGCTCAATAACGATACCCGTGGATGTTCGTTTTATGGCAGCAACGAATCGGAACCTGAAAGACGCGGTGGCCAAAGGTGAGTTTCGCGAAGATCTTTATTTTCGGTTGAACGTCGTGACCCTCACGATCCCCCCACTACGGGAGCGCTCGGAGGACATCACCCCGCTGGCGGAACAATTCTTGATCCGTTCGGCCCTTTCACTAAGAAAGCCGGTTCGCCATCTTGGAGAGAGCGCAAGAGTCCTTCTCCAGCGGTACCATTTTCCGGGCAATGTGCGTGAGTTGAGTAATCTGATGGAACGTGCGGTCCTCTTCTGTCCCGGTGAGACGCTTGAAGAGGTGCATTTCCCCTCTGATGTGCGAGAGACTCCCCTGCGGCCGGTCGTTGATACCACTCCTCCTGAATCGACATTCTCCGATACCACGGATCCCGCTCAGGTCCACTTGACCTTCCGCCTCGGCGAGTCCCTGTCTGATCTCGAGGACCGCATCATCACGGAGGTCCTCCATCGTTCTGGCGGTAATAAAACACGGGCGGCCAAGCATCTTGGCGTGACACGCTGGCTGCTGGAGCGCCGGCGGAAACCTAAATAGGAACTGAGCGCAGCCGCACCTCCGCACTATTTCCTGTGCGCCGACACACACTCCGGAACTGCTTCCCCATTCAAGCCCAAGCTCGTCTCGCAATCTTGTCAATTTTCCTACACAGTCAGAATAGCTTTCGGGCTCCCCTTCCACGCACGTCGGGACCGGTGATTGCATAAACAGGATAGTGACACACAATGCCGGTGGAACAGGGAATATCGAGCCGGAAATCACTCGTTGCCCTTTCACTTGTTAGGAACAAGCGCCATGTTCTTGCGATCTCTCACCCTAGCAGCCCTCATCGCTGGAGTATTCGGGGTTTCCTGCACACTTGTTGGCCACGCCGCGCCAGCTCGGACGAAATCCGGCGATGATGCTGCCCGTTTCGTGCTGCAGTACGTCGAGGCATTGGCCCACTCACAGACCGATACGTGGGCCGCAGCGGACTTGGGCTGCCTCAGCCGTGCGCGGGCAGCCGCCGGAGTTGGATTGACGAAACTGACCCCAGAAATTGCCCGACGTTGCTGGGACGACACGCTGCATGGCCATATCCAGATGGTGACCCAACAAGCAGAGTCCGGCGTCTTCAACGCGACCGGACGGGGAATCGGGCTTGGGCTCTTGGCTGACCGACATCGTGCCACGGAAAACTGGAAAGACTACCCACCGGCAGTCTTCGTCTCTCCACCGATCATTTTGAAAGACCACGCTCCAATTCCCCAAACAACCGTCGTACGAACCAGTCCATTACAACCACTGGCCCTGTCGAATATCAAGGGAAGCTCGCTCGTCTCGGTGCCTGGTCAGGCTGTTGATATCAAGATCCTGTACCCCGATCCTCTCACCGCGCCACTAGCCCTCAGGCCTGAAGAAATTTGGTGGGTCAATGGTGCTCAGCGACACTTTGGGCCCATTCGTGAGGTGGTGGTTCGGTTTATCGTGGTCACAGGTCTGCGAAAATTCGGTTTCAGCGCAGATCGAGCGGTGATGAACGAAGTACTGTCCGACGCGCCGCTGATTGCCGCGACGCACTACGGTCTGCGGTCGGATAATGGCCGGAAGTTTGACCAGGCCGACCCTGCCCAGACCCTGCTGAGGGGGCAACTCGTCACTGGATCGGCACGTTGGTGGGAGCGTACTGACGCGGAGCCGATCATCCAAGCCGCCTTGGACCAGGCGACCCATCTCACATCTGCAGAACGCGCAGGATTGCTGACTCGTGTCTTGTTGATCGATCCGGAACATAATGAGACCCATGCAATGCGCGGTGGCGATAGTTACCAAGCCTTTCTGAAGCAGGGCGTCACAAAGGGAGGTCTGGCGGCCCGCGATGAGCCAGCTCTGCAGCGGATCACCGAGCTGTACTGGACCGTTCAAGCACAAACCTGGCGGCAGGAATTGACCGCCGTATCAGAGGGCTATGAACCGGCTGCAGACGCCCTCTATCGATCCCTGGCCTCCTACGAGGCTCTCGCACGACAGGCGCCGGCGACGCCGGAGGAGCGCCGACGTCTTGGCACTCTGACCCGATGGAATAATGATCCGATCAGCGCCCTCGGTATCCATGAAGCGCTGCTCCGCGACACCGCCACGGGCACGGTCGAGTATGGGAGGATCCTCTCGGAAATTGCCTGGGATCGTATCCAGTTTGTCTCGTGGAACCGACGTTACGATCATCCCTGGCTGCAGCAGGCTCAAACGGAAGCTGAACAGGCCGCTGGGTTATTGGCTCAGCCTTACGACGTGATCCATGCGCACTATGCGCTGGTGGCGATTGAATCGCTCCTGGTGCCACGCAAACTGGATCGATTTTATGAACGGTTGCAGCAAATCAAGCAGGATTTGGATCGGATCCCTGGGGTCAAGGGACTGCAGGGGCAGCTGGTCGCAAACGATCTCGTCAAGTCGCTGACACCGGAGGCCGCCGCTATCGTCTTGCCAAGCCCACCGCGTTCACTCGAAGTTCTCGATGTGGCCGTCCACGCCAACCCACCCAAGCAGAACATCATCTGGCAATGGAATTTTGATCAAGATCAACTGGGCCTCCCGCCTGCCGGCTTTCTGAGGCTTGACCGAAACGATGAGAGCGCGACGACTTGGCAAGTCCAAGTCGATCAGGATTCCGCGAGTGGAGGACACCAGTTGGTCCGCGCCTCTGCCTGTCCGACACAGGACTGCGTACGACTCCTCGTGGCAGATGGGATCAGAACCACCTATCCCGACGTGACTGTGCAGGTACGCTCACCTAGCATAAAGGACCAGAGTGAAGCCGGCATTGCTATTGCCGTGGCAGACGCCAACAACTACTACGCGATTACGCTGCAAACGACGGCCGGCTTGGTCACAACTCGTCGCGTCACTGACGGCGTAACAACCTTGTTGGGGCAAGTGGCGACCAAGCTTTCCCCTAAGCCTTGGCATACGATACGGGTTCAACGCATGAACTTCTTGCACCTTGATAAGGGCCGCCTCGCTGTCTTCATCGACGGCACCCAAGTCGCAGCCGTCGATGATGCTATCCTCCCAAGAGAAGGCCAAGTGGGGCTGGTCGCACTGGGCTCGACGGATGCGCAGTTTGACGGTCTCCACATTCTGGATCTTGTATCGAACCGGACATTTTCGAAGCCCGCAGCCTATTGAATCGATTCATGACCGAGAGAAGGGACCTGATTGTCGCCTGTTGAGTCAACCGCCAAATAAAGGAGCCGAGCATGAATCAGGAGCATAATGCTGCCACGTTTTTTAATAGTTTCGCCGAGACCTTCGACACCATCTACGACCAAAAACGCAACCCCTTCATGCGATGGATCGACGGCAAGTTTCGAAGTGACATGTTTCTACGCTACACCCTGACGTTTGAAAAGCTGGAACCGATGGCCGGGCGGACCGTGCTGGATGTGGGCTGCGGATCGGGGCCATATATTGTGGAGGCCTTCAGACGCGGGGCCGAACGGGTGACGGGCCTTGATCCGGCTCCCAACATGCTGACCTTGGTACGCCAACGGTTGGCCCAGGCAGGCGTAGCTGAGAACCGCTGTACGCTGATGGAGGGATTGTTTCCGGGAACGCCGGTGGAACCTCACGACTATGCGATTGTAACGGGGTGATGGACTATGTCGAGGACGCATCGAGCTTTTTAAAAGCCCTTCGCCCTGTGGTGCGACGTCTGGCGGTGTTATCTTTTCCAAGTACGCATTGGTTCCGCACCCCTTTCCGAAAGGTGCGGTATGACCTGAGAAACTGCCCGGTGTACTTCTATGACGACGCTCGCATTCACACCCTATGTACAGGGGCCGGCTTTAGCGAAGTCCGGATCCAGAAAATTCCAGGGCCCGGCATGGACTATCACGTGAGTCTCCGGCCCTGAGGGCTCGTTCTCTTGATGGGTACGATTGAACCGATCTACTTAGAGCTCAGCAGTAAGACTGACCCGATGGGGCTGATATCAACACCGAATGAGTAGACCTACACCATGAAACACCTTCGTGCGCTTGAAGATCAAAGTGTGTATATCCTTCGCGAAGCCTATAAGCATTTCGACGACCTGGCGATGCTGTGGTCCATGGGGAAGGACTCCACGGTGCTGCTGTGGCTGGCCAGGAAAGCCTTCTTTGGGCATGTCCCATTCCCGTTAGTTCATATCGATACTGGCTATGAAATGCCTGAGTTGATTGAGTATCGAGATCGGCTATGCCGGGAATGGCGCCTCGATCTGGTCGTCGGCCAAAACACTGAAGCACTGGCGGCCGGAATGGGTCCCCAACAGGGACGTGTCACCTGCTGTACCGCGATGAAGATTGATGCCCTGAAGCAAACCATTGCGAAACACAAATGGACTGCGATCATTTTGGGGATTCGTGCCGATGAGGAAGGAACCCGTGCCAAAGAACGATATTTTTCACTGCGTGATAAACATGGCGAGTGGGACTTCCGTGACCAGCCGCCTGAGCTCTGGGACCAATTCAACACCACGTTCCCAGCCGGGTCTCATATCCGCGTCCATCCCCTGCTCGATTGGACGGAGTTGAATATCTGGGAGTATCTCGAGTTCGAACGGATTCCCCTTCCGAAACTCTACTTCGATCAAGGCAACGGTATGCGGTATCGGAGTCTGGGATGCGTGCCTTGTACCGGGGCTGTTTCATCCTGTGCCTCAACCATTCCTCAAATTATTTCGGAACTCCGTGTTACTACCATTGCAGAACGGAGCGGCCGAGCACAGGACGAAGGCCGCGGCATGGAGACACTCCGCAAGCTTGGGCATATGTAGGCCAGCCGTTCGAGCGACGGCCCAATGACTACACGTTCGTGGGCCGGTTATGTCTGCACCACACGAATATCTACCCTTCGTCATGGCTTTCCCAATCCGTGCACAGACGCACAGACCTGTGCGTCCGCACTCGGTTTCTTGAAGACCTGACTGTAGTGAAGTGAGTCTATCTTGATACTCTCGCCATTTTTCCTGTAACTGTACCACCTTGACTTACAGAGCCATGGTGCAGGAGGCGCGGCCCCCTTCTTGCTGTTTCTTTGTAGGGACAAGATGAATGTGTTGAGCACGAGGCCACACGCGAACGGCGACCGATGCCCTACCGCGCCACGCACCTCGGTTCGAAAAATGTTGGGACACCACCCATGACAACGTATGAAGCAGAAAGAAATTTAGAGTCACCCGAAGACGAACTTCGTGACATCGGGAGTGCTCAACCGGTCATGACAGAGCCGGTTACCGTACCCGGATCAGCCGCTTTTCAGGCCAAGTATGCGGGGCGTGACATGGCCGCTGGACTGATCGCGGGGTCGATGGCGATCCCATTGACGGTCGGCATTGCCATGATGTCCGAATATCCCATTAAAGTGGGACTGGCCACCGTCGCGTTTGCCTGCTTGATCGGCTGGATCAATGCCTGGTTCAAACCCGGTAACTACATCGGCTGTCCGGGAATCGCGGCCGGCCTGGCACCCGTGTTGGCCGTCGGTGTGGCCACCTTTGACTTGGAGAATATGGCCTTCGCCATCTTCCTGACGGCGACGATTCAAGCCATCATCTGGCGATTCAACTGGCAGCGATAT
This sequence comes from Nitrospira sp., assembly GCA_030444405.1. GTDB lineage: Bacteria > Nitrospirota > Nitrospiria > Nitrospirales > Nitrospiraceae > Nitrospira_D. The sequence continues at coordinate 12,260 of JARFPM010000018.1, read as the reverse complement.
ATTTTGGTGGCCGTGCCCGTGTATTTGGTTGAAGGGCTATTGGCAGGCGTCGGACTGAAGATCGCGCTCAAGTTCTTGGCCTTCACCTATGAGCTCCCTCCCGGCATGGAAGCCGCCGACACCTTCTTGAACGGCGCGCGTATCCAGATAATCTTCATCTCCATGGTCGGGTATGGCCTCTTCGTCGCTCTCTTTTTGAAGTTCAAGAACACCCAACCTGCGATTCCATACTTTGTCATCATCGCAGCGGGCACCATTCTCGCCCAGTTCGTCTCGGTGCCTATGTTGTCCATGGATGACACGGAGCTCAAGCTCGCGCTGCCGATCCCGCACTTTGATGGTCCCTTAACGGCTCTCTACATGGTGGGATTTGCCTTGATGCTGGCCATGATTGACGTCATCGAACAGGTCATGAGCAACGCCGCCATTGAAAAAATCGACCCCCTCAAGAGGAAGTGCAACAGCAACAATAGCCTACTGGCCATCTGGATCGCCAACCTGGGATCAAGCTTCTTCGGCGGCATGACCAATCTGGACGGGTTGGCCAAGAGCACCACCAATCGCTTGGCTGGCGCCTATACGAAATTTTCCGTGCTCATCATCGGGCTCGTAGTGACCTTCTTTACGTTCAACACCTACGCGCTGGCCTACCTCCCAAAGTTTGCGTTGGCGGTCATCATGATCTTCTCCGGCTGGAAGATGATCGAGGGGCTCGTGCATGTGACCCATCATGGCCCCTATGCTATGATTCTTGCCATTTTATGCGGCGTCCTGGTCTTTAAGGTGGGGATTTTTGAAGGATTACTGATTGCGATGGCAGTTCACGGAATCGTACACTATATGGTGTATGTGAATATTGAGAAACTTCCCGGAAGCATGATTGTCAAACGATACATTGATGATCTCAAAAAGAGTGGTGGTGACGTTAGCTAGGAAATTCACTCCACATTGGTCACAGAGTTGAGAGCCACGAGAACGGGGAGACGACTATTTGCCTCCTTCACTCACCCATCACAGACCAAGGGGGACGCCTCTCCATGTTCACAAAAATTCTGGCAGCGATCGACGGGAAAGACAGTTCCATGAAAGCATTGATGGAAGCGAAGCGTATGGCTGTATCCAACCATGGAACGCTCCGAATTGTCTATGTTGCCACCGAGGATACCGACCAAAAATCCAGTCTCAGGCTGGTGGCGCAGGCCAAGTCCGCCGTTGGCGACGGAGTGACCGTAGACACCCGTGTCTTACACACTGAGGCCATGTACGGCGTGACTGGAATCGTCGACGCCCTCGCCAATGGTGCACGAGAATGGGGCGCTGATCTTGTGGTGCTGGGAAGCTCACATCGCCGAGCGCTGGAACGGTGGGTCATCGGTTCCGTCGCGGAGCAATTGATCTCCAAGATTGATGCCTCCGTGCTCGTGGTTCGTTCGCAGTAGAGAGAGAATCGTCTCAATTGGCTACCCCTCTGAACCACTCACTGCGCAGTCTCTCTCCTCGTTCACGTATTAGTTGAGCATCGATGCACAGGGCACGGTGCGACTCGTGCGTGGGTGCACGAGCAATTCACAACGTCCAAAGACCCGCTTCTTCACCTGAATTCACGAGTCGCTATTTTCCATGCATTTATGTGGAATCTTTTCCGTATGGGCTGGTCGTACGAGCACGACACAGCCTGGACTCTAATTTGCATTTACCAGCAATTAGAGGGAGCGGATGGTCCGATTGCCCTTGCTGCTTAAGGGAGGTTCTTCAATGGGTACACAGCATGTCGTGACGATGTTACCGGGAGAAGGCACCGGCCCGGAAATTTGCGAAGCGGTGCGGTTAGTCATCGATGCAAGCGGGGTCAACATTAAGTGGGAATATGAAGACATTGGGCTCGACTGTCTCGACAAGTATGGCACCCTCTTGCCGGACAAAACCATTCAGAATATCGCGAAGAACAAGGTTGCGCTGAAGGGCCCGACAACGACGCCGATCGGGACCGGTCACAAGAGCGCGAACGTGACTCTACGCAAGGTCTTCGACCTCTACGCAAATGTGCGGCCGGCGAAACTCATCCCAGTGCTCAAACGGCCCTGGGACAAGATCGACATTATCAATTTCCGCGAGAACACCGAAGATTCCTACGCCGCCATCGAACACATGGTTTCTGATGAAGTCGCGCAATGTCTGAAAGTCATTACCTGGCCAGGCTCCTACCGGATCGCCGATTTCGCCTTCAAGTGGGCCAAAGCCAACGGACGCAAGAAGATCTTCTGCGTGCACAAGGCCAATATCATGAAGATGACCGACGGCCTCTTTCTCGATGCCTTCCGGGAGGTCGCTAAAAAGTATCCTGATATCGAGTCCGGCGACATTATCGTGGATAACTGCTGCATGCAGCTGGTGCGAAATCCGGCCCAGTTCGACTGCCTGGTGCTGCCGAACCTCTATGGCGACATTCTGACAGACCTCTGCGCTGGATTGGTGGGAGGCTTGGGATTTGCGCCGGGCGCCAATGTCGGCGACGGCTGCGCGATCTTCGAAGCGGTCCATGGCTCAGCGCCGAAGTACGCCGGCATGAAGAAGGTCAATCCTTCGGCCGTGCTGATCTCCGGCATCATGATGCTCCGTTGGCTAAAAGAAGAAGCGGCCGCGGCCCGGATCGAGAAGGCCATGTTCGCCGTGCTCGACGAGCGAAAACATGTGACGTACGACGTCGGTGGGACGGCCAAAACAGACGAGTATGCACAAGCGATCGTGGACAAAATGCATGCGAAGGCCTGAGCTCAGAGAGCACAGACTGAACAAGGAGATATCCAATGCCAACATTTACAGAAACCGCCAAGGCGACAAAGAAGAAAAGAGAGATCAAGCTCGTCGGTGTCGATATGTACATCATCACGGAGAAGGGCATTCCCAAGTTCGACGACATCGGAGCCTTCAAATGTGAATTTATTTCGAATCGAGGCACGAAGGTCTGGCCTGGGTTTGTGAGCCCTGATCTGCTGCAGGTCAATTGGTACCGTTGCCGATTCATGGCAACCAAGGATGTGCAGGACGCGGATGTCAATACGTTCCTGGACGCCCTGACCAAGAAGGGGTGGTGGTGGTCTGCAGCTCAGAAATTGTGGACCTACGATGGAGAACCGGGATTCAGTAAAGCCTATTGATAGACGGGACAGTCTGGTGGGCGCAAGAGTGCCCGCCAGACCGTCTCGCGCAGCCCCGCCTCTAGGAGGCACACGATGAATGCCCTAGGAACAGTAGTGATAGGTATCACGTTAGAGGACATCGCCTCACCCCCTGTCACAGACACAGTCTCCTCACCCAGAGGCTTGGGTACTCGCACGTCCTCTCTTACGTCGGAGCAGGAGGCGTTTCTTCGTGACCGCTACAGCACAAGACTCGAAGATCCCCAAACTGGGCGCTGGATTCGCTCGTGGCGCACGGAGGGGTAGACCATGGCTTGTGTGGTCACCAATAAAGCTGAGATTGAGTATGCGGTCATGCTCGCCGTTTTAAATTTTCAGACGGAGTTTATGAAGTCTCCCTATTCGCACGTGCAAGCCTACGTTTACGACGAGCTCATCTACGTCACATCAGCAAGAAGCATGTCCATTCCAGCGGAGAAGGAACTCGCAAGATCGCCTGAAGGCCACGAGCTCCTTCGTCGATTTTACCGTGCCTTGTTTGACTCTTGTCAGCACGTGCTACAGAAACAAATAGAGCAAGCCATCGGCGTGAAGATTCAAAACATGGTGACAGACCTCGACCCGGAAGCGGGAAGAAGTACGCTCGTCATCAAATTGCTTGAGCCTATCCCCCAAGCGACTACGCATTGATTCGCACCATCACGGCCGCCGCCGTCTGGATCGAAAGGACTTAATGCTAAAGGCGTTTTCATTAGTGTCCTCCTCGTGTGTATAAGGGGTAACAGACGGCATCGGCCTCATTCTGCCTGATACTATTTCTATTCATTTCTAGGTACCCCTCGGCACTGCGAGGCTATGGTTCTCGTTTCTGCAGGAGGACGTTCGTGGAGTAGCTGGAGGCATAGACCTCAAGCTGGTACCTAATGCGTCCGCGCAATCTCTATCCCTGCCTTGCAACTACACATCTATTTATTAAATGACTATCTCTATTATTATCTATTTGTCTATGGCACTCGGGATCTTATACGGTAATCAGGTGAGCACGCTGTTAACTCGAATATCCATAAGGAGGGCGTCATGAATGCTCAAGGCCTATCGGAAGCATGAATCCTATCCATTATTGCTGCCTCGGTGATGTTCGCGGCATCGACAGTATTTGCAGGTGACAATCCGTCCGTGGGTGGTGGCAGCGTAGGACTCAAGCCCAAGGTCGTGACACAAGGGAGGGTGGACGTAAAGGATCTCGACGAGCAGGTGTCACATTTTGAAGTGCTTGATTCGATGGGAAACGCCTATCTCCTCACCCCACTAAGGACGGCCCAGGGAAAGAGCCCGGTGGTATCGCAAGATGGAAAGATCATCGTGGAGTACGTGCACCCATATATGGAACTGATGAAACGCTGATGGTTCTTGAAGTCCTGAGGAGATCTGTATGAATTTCCCCGATAGGCCTCCCTTAATAGGGAGTGCGCAATGGTGGCACAAGACAAGGAGGAGACATGAAGCGGGAACATCAGAAGGAGTAGATACAAGACCTGAACGGAGTGGAACCAGGAGACGACGATCTATTGGTCCAGAAGAGGATCGCCATGCGCGCATACGAGCTATACCTCCAGCGCGGCGGAATGAATGGGCATGAAGTAGAGGATTGGTTACAGGCGGAGCGGGAGATCCTGAAGGAAGAGTGCCACTGAATGGCTACTGCGGCGGCTCACCTGAGTACGAATCAGGTCGGCCGCCGCGGTTTCAACTTCATTAGCGATCGCTCTAAATCCTATCGGCAGGTGTACGAACAATTCAGCTGTTCATGCACATAAGACATAGGAGGAGGCATGATCATGAACAGGGTTGTTATCATTCTGGGTCTTGTTTTCATCACTGGATATGTCATTCCGGATCTGTCCCGAGCACATAGGCACGTATTTCTACTACCAGAAGACGAGAGACAGTCGCTTACGCCTACGGAACCTGCGGAACTTCTCGGACCTGTCCTGAGGAGCGAGGTCTTGTCGCAACGGGCAGAGCAGCCGTCCTGGGGTTCGTTCAGCCTGGCCCATACCGATACGCATCACTTGCCAGGCAGCGTATTACACCATCATGCATCCTACCGATACTTCAATGCGCCGGACGGTGTCGCTTTGATCTTCAGCTGGGCATTCGGCAAACCATGACGGCTCCTACTGGCAATACACAAGCTGGCGACAGCTGATATAGGGGTTGCGTGAGGCCGTGACACAAAAAACGAGGGGGAGTGCAGCGTGTAAAGTCGATCCAACGGCGATATTTGACTACGACCTACTTTGCATCGGGAGCGGCCGGGCAGCGGGCGGCCGTGCAAGCTGCCAAACTTGGGAAGTGCACAGCCGTGGTTGAACGGGGCCGCCTCATTGGAGGTGTCTGTGTTGATACAGGAACCATTCCCAGCAAGACGTTTCGGGAGGCCGTAATCCTGACAATGGGTAAGGGATCGCTCGATCAACGACTTGGTTATCCGGCTTTAAGCCATCGCCCAAGCGCACAGACTCTCTTGGCCCGTGTTGCGGAGGTGGAACGGCAGCAATCCGAGATTATCCGAGATCAGCTGCAGCGCAACGATGTGTCCATCTTCACGGGCGAGGCCAGCTTCCACGATCCTCATACAGTGATGGTGACCAGGGATGGGCAAGCCAGAGCGGTGAACGCGGCCAACATCCTGATCGCCGTCGGCACGGTGCCTGCTCCAGTGCCCGGCTTGTTCACTCAGTCGGATCTGGTCGTGACAAGCGATGAGTTGCTCCAAATAACGACTCTGCCGCGACGATTCGCCGTGGTAGGAGCCGGCGTCATCGGGATTGAATATGCTTCGATGTTCGCCACTCTCGGCATCGACGTGACCGTCATCGACAAGCGGGTACGCCCGTTGGAGTTTCTCGACGGAGAGCTGGTTGACGAGTTGCTGCACCAAATGCGCAATGCTGGTGTGACGTTTCGACTCGGAGAAGCGGTGGAGCGGCTTGAGGTTGTCGAGAAGCCATCTCGAGGCGTAGTGATCTTCCTGGAATCAGGCAAACGGTTGGTCTCCGACTTGACGCTCTGTAGTGCCGGGCGGCAGGGTGCGACTGATCGATTGAACCTGTCAGCGGCGGGACTCAAAGCCGACGCTCGTGGACGGTTGACGGTCGATCGAGCGTATCGAACGAACGTCCCGCATATTTTCGCCGCCGGGGATGTGATCGGGTTTCCAAGCTTGGCGACCACCTCGGCCGAGCAGGGTCGCCTGGCTGCTTGTGCGGCTTTCGGCATCGACACAGAGCCGATGGCGTCGCATTTCCCCATCGGTATCTACGCGATCCCCGAAGTGTCGGCCGTCGGAGAGCCGGAACACGTGTTGACGGCGCGGAAGGTTCCCTATGAGAGCGGGGTTGCCCGCTATCGAGAGATTGCGCGCGGCCACATCATGGGCGATGATAGCGGATTCCTTAAACTGCTGTTTCATCGGCTGGACCATCGTCTCCTAGGAGTCCACGCAGTCGGTACTGGTGCGACAGAGCTGATCCATATCGGTCAAGCCGTATTGAGGTTGGGCGGTGGGCTCGAATACTTTATGACGACGGCATTTAACTATCCCACTCTAGCTGAATGCTACAAGGTCGCCGCATTGGACGCATTCAACAAACTTGCATGAGAAAAGGGGCGGGATTGCGAACGACGTTCTAGTCATCGCCCTCATCGCCGGCATCTATGCGCTTCGATCCAATCCTGCCCGATCAGACCGTTACGGTACAGTGCTTCTCGAAACTCCATTCAAACTGGACTTGCCTAAACAGAAAGGAGTCTCCCTATGAAAACCCTGTCGTTCGCTCTCGGCTGGTTACTCCTGCTGCCGGTTATCGGCTACACTGGTCAGGCCAAAGAATTGCCGATGGCCACATCGCTCCCGCCTATTCCGTTCATTCTTGAGGAACTTCATTCAAGGATCGACCGAACCCATCCGCTCTTGAGGGGGGCAGGAGCTGAAAAAACGATCGCTCGAGGGCAGATGCTGAAGGCTCTCGGCGCCTTTGAACCAACTCTCGTGAATGACACAGAGCTTGACCGCTTTATTTCAAGTGCAGACCCCGGCAAGGGGACACAGACGGGGGGGTTTAACGACACTCTGGTCGAAGCGCTTCATCCTTGGGGCTTTCGAGCCAGCGCCGGGTTCCGTCAAGCGATCGGCGAGGCGAGCATTCCCGACCTGTCCTTCGGCAATGGTACTAAGCAGGTCATCCTGGGAGGCTTCTTGCCTTTGCTCAGAGGCCTGATGATCAACCCCGAGCGTGCCGAACTGCAGCGATCAGAGTTGGCGGCCCCTCGCGCAGAAATCAAGGTTACCCAAACGAGGCAAGATCTCTTCCTGGCCGCGGCCCATCAATTCTGGGATTGGGTGGCCGCTGCGAAGCTGCTCGACGTTCAGAAGCGCGCATTAGTCGTGGCAGAAGAACGGTATAAACAAGTGGAAGCACGCGCCAAGGCCGGCGCGGTTGCCCCGATCGACGTCACAGAAGCCGACCAAGAAGTACACCGCCGGCGGGAAGTGGCCATCGCTGCCCGGCGATTACTCGAGCAGGAGCAGTTCAAGCTCTCCATGTTTTTATGGGAAAATGGTTCTCCGACAATCCCGCCGATAGATCGTGTCCCGGAATTTCCAACTGAGAGGCGGTTGCCGACTGCGGAAGAAGTTATGACGCACAAGCTGGACGCGATGAAAGAACGGCCGGAAGTAAAGGAACTTGAAGTAGAGGCGAAGATCAACAACATCGACCTCGCACTGGCGAAGAACAACCTGCTCCCAAGCCTGAACTTGGAGGCAGCACCGGCGCGTTCCCCGGAGAAATTTGTTCTCGGGTTGGGGTACCGATTCGGTGTCGAACTGAGGGTCCCTCTTTTCCAACGTCGCAGCCGCGGTGAAGTGCTTCAGGCCCAGGGCCAGGCAGAGCGACTCGTGGTGGCGCAACAGTACCGGGAAAACCAAGTTGTCGTTGATATCGACAATGCACTGTCTGCAATTGAGCGAGCAAGGGAACGAATAGAGGAGGCCTCGCAAGCACTGCGTCTGGTGGAAATCGTCGAAGAGGGAGAGCGATATCGTTTCAGCATTGGTACAACCAGCGTGCTCTTCGTCAATCTTCGGGAACGCAACACCATCGATTCGCAAAGTCATGTCATTCGGGCTAAGGCCGAATACCACAAAGCCTTAGCCCTGTACCAATGGGCCATCGGAGCTTGGGCCAAGATGCCGAGCGACGCCATACGAGTCAGTTACCGTTGACATGATGAGCGGGCTAGAGCCTGGGACGATCTCCCTGAGTTCGAGATGACGGCAGCGAACCCGTACGTCGCGGGTTTGCAAACGGTTGAATGTTCTCACGACCTGAATGATCCTGGAACGCTGACAAATGGGACAACCACCAGACACACATCAGCCTAACCTGTTTCACGTGTTGAGGATTTTGGGGCGCTTCGTTCGGCTTGAACGTAGGATCTTGGCGCTCGTGCTCTCCTATGCAATTGTGATCGGACTCTTCTCGCTCATCGTTCCCTTGACCGTTCAAGAATTGGTCAACACGTTCTCCTTTGCGATCCAACCGGTCATGATCGCCACGCTGGCCATTATCATGGTGGTGGTGCTGACTGTGGTCGGCGCATTCAAAGCGCTGCAATACTACGCGGTCGAGGTGCTCCAGCGTCGGCTCTTTGTCAGAACCGCTTTCGCGATGGCCCAGAAGCTGCCCCTTATTCAACTTCAAGGATTCAGACCGAGGGTGTCGAATTCCTTTATGGAGACCGCCTTCATGCAGCGGGCATTGGCGGTCTTACTCGTGGATCTGATCCATGTGGTCGTTGGCGGGGTCATTGGGATGATGATATTGGTCTTCTATCATCCATACTTCATTCTCTTTAACCTAGTCCTGCTAAGCGGAGCAGCCCTCATTTTCTTCGTCCTGTCTCGCGGAGGACTGCGGACTACCATCGAGATGTCTCATGCCAAGTATGACGTGCTGCACTGGATCCAGGAAATCTCGCAGAACTTGCTGCACATCAAGGCGACCGACAGCCGGGCGTTACTCGTGGAGAAAACCGATGAACTCGCGAAGAAGTATATGGAATGTCGACGAGCGCGGTTCGCCGTCCTGTTGCGCCAATTTATCGCCTCGGTGGGAGGGCAAGCCCTCGCCCACAGCGGGGCTCTGGCTCTAGCCGGCTGGCTACTGTCCATCGGGCAATTGACCCTCGGCCAATTCGTTGCCGTCGAGGTCGTGGTCGGCAGCCTTCTCATCAACTTTGATGCAGTGGTCAAGAGTATGGGGCAGGTGTATTTCTTCTTCACAGCCCTGGTGGAGTTGGATGCTTTCTTCTCGCTGCCGAAAGATCAGCTCCATCCTCCGCCAACGTCATCCGTGACCCTCCCTGACCCGAAGATTCATGGTATCCGGGTGACGTGTAAAGGACTCGGGCTGATTCACGACGGTGCGTCTGCGCTCGACGATTTTGATCTGGATGTGGCCCCCAGCGAGAAGATCGCCATTTACACGACCACGACCACGACGAGAATGTCCTTGGCCAGGGTGTTGGCTGGTCTTGAACCGCCGACCAGCGGTGTCATTTCCTATAACGATGTTGAACTTCGGCATCTTGATCTGAACGTCGTCAATCAATGTCGTGGCTTCATGATCGATTCACATCTGTCCCTGATCGACGGAACGATCGCAGAGAATATCGTGTGGCGCCGTTCCTACATCTCTTACGACGATGTCCGTTGGGCACTGTGGTTGACTCAGCTCCAGGATGAAGTGGCGACCCTCCCGCAGGGAATCAATTCCGATATCAGGGCGCTCGGGGAGCTTCCTGCGCCGACCCATGTGTTGCGCATTCTCCTCGCACGCGCCATTCTGGGGCGACCGCAACTCCTTATTTTTGACGGCATGATTCACGACATGCAACCGAGCTTGCGAGACATCATCCTGCGACGGCTCTGCTCGAAGGATGAGCCCTGGACGGTCATTTTTGTCTCCAATGACCCCGACCTCACACCCTATGTCGATCGCCGCATCGTCCTTGGTGGTTTGGACAGACCCGTGCCGCTGTTGCCCTCCTGAAAACATAAGTGTCGGCTTATGTAAATCGCCGACCGCCTATGGGATCACGCGTAGGTAGGAAACCAAGGTTACCTCGAGCCTCGTCCTGCCTTAGGGAGAAGCGTGTCGATCACCCTGTGGGACCGTTCCTCGTAATCGGGTGGGAATAGGTTAAACCGGCGCCACAGCTCATACCAGAGAGGCACACGGTTCAGGATGACCCAGCCCATGACTTTCGTCCCCTGCCGCACGTGAGATTGTTCCGGCCAGGCTCGATCGTCCGGATCTGGAACAACCCAAAACCGGTAGTTCCCTTTTCCGTCGTCGACTTGGTCGATGACCTTAATCACGCCCGAATAGGTGCCGGCCATCAGTTCAGGCCATGCCGGTAGAGGGATGGCGGGGATGCCGTAGAAGAGGATTTTGACCTTCCGGCCCACATTCAACAGGGGGGCATCCAGCCCGTCCGCTGTCATCTCAATCGCCTTGTCCGTACTGGTCGGAGAGAGTCGGATCAAGGTATCACTTTGGCGCACGGTCTCGCCAACACCAGTCTTGGCCATCTTGACGACGGTGCCGGCGATTGGAGCTAAAATCTTACCGGCCAGACGACGTTGCTCGGCGTTTGACAGTCGCAGCGACACATCGGCCAGCTGGTCGCCGACTTTGGCCGCTTCGGCCACCGACGCATCGCGCCCCGCCTCCGCATCGAGCAGCCGCTGTAACATCTCTGCGCTGACTTGGTCGCGGCCGAAGCTGAGGGATTTCATCGCCTCTTCGGCCGCGCGAAGATTCGCGCGTGCCCCCTCGAGTTCTGCTTGGCTCGCGGTGTCTGCCTGGATCGTCAATTCCAATTCTCGCTGAGAGACCAAGCCTCTCTTGGACAGTTGCTTGTGCCGCTCGACATTCAGCGCCGCTGTCGTCGCGGCGATTTTGGCTGCCTCTACCTTCTGGTACGCTTCACGCACTTTGTTTGCAGATTCAACGACACGGGCCTCTGCGGACGGAACTGCGGCTTTGACCAGGTTCCGCATTTCTACGATCCGCTTGTCGAGCTGGTCTATCCTCATCAAGGCTGCTTGCTGGGCCTTCTCCAAAGCCTTCTTGCGTTGATCCAGAAAGGCTAGCAGGTGGGGGGACATGAAATTCGGATCATTGTCCTCCAGTTCGAGAATAAGATCTCCCTCCTTGACCTGGTCACCTTCCAGCACGTGCCATTTCCTGATGCGTCCCGTGATCTGGGCTTCGATATCCTGCGGTCGTTCGTAGGGAGTATAGGCCGACATCTGACCCGTTACGGTTATCGTCTGAGTCCAGGGGACGAAAACAATGACCAGCAGGAAAAGTACGACCAGAGTGATCGGTAAGCGTGAGGAAAACCGCCATCCTATGGGAAGTTGAGCCACCTCCCAGGATTGAATTCTGGTCGATGAGGCGAGCTCGTCTACGGCAATGTCGCCCGAACGGGATTCACCTTGAACGAGAGCACGAACCTCGTTCCCGAGTTCAACAGACAGTCTTCCCGCGGAATCACCAGGGTTGCTCATGATAAACCGGTCAACGACCCGGGGTCCTTGAAGGATCTAAAACAAGTGCTCATGCGATCATCATAGGAAGAACTTGCGTCCCCGTCAATTTGATCACGGAAGGCGATCGGACTCAGGCATCAAACCATGAGACCGCAGACCATTTCTCTATGCTATGATGCCGCAAGTCCCGCTTTCGCGGCAGATCATCCATTTTTGAAATTATTACGATGCAATTTATCTATTTGTCCATGAACTGAGCGATAGTTTACATCTTGTTTACACGATGTTTACATGATGGATATGAGAATGCGTCATTGATATAGGTCAGACTTGTTACATGGGTAAGTGGCGGAAGGACTATGCCCTTGCCTTGACTGCAGGGGAGGAAGAGGCCACTTACGTTTAGCGTAATGGAGGAGTTGTTATGAACACAATGCGTCGGTCCATGGCACTACTGATCTTGACCATCCTGGGCTTTGGGGGGTGCGCACACG
>JARFPM010000076.1 GCA_030444405.1 Nitrospira sp. | reverse complement strand
AGGTTCCTCCCTCGGGATACTGCGGGCGCGGTCCTGCGCACTGTTCCATGATGTTTCGAAAGCTGGTGTCGAGCGTGACAGTGAACACATCCGGGCGAAGGCTTCGCTTAAGGCTGCGTGAGACATGCAGCTTGTCGGGAAACAATACGGCGCGAGGGTCTGGCGACCACCAGAGAATAGGTTGATCGTCGTTGTACCAGGGGAAGATGCCCTGTCGATAGGCTTCGAGTAACCGCTCCGGACGGAGATCTCCGCCTATGGCAAGCAGGCCTTCAGGGGAGGCCCGATCAACTGGAGGGAAACGAAGATCGTGCCGATTCAAGCGAAACATCGCCACGTACGATACGTGAAACAAGGCGAAAAGGCGATGCTGGAAGAAAGATGAGAGAGGTGTAGTCGCTCAGACCCAATCTTCCAGACAGAGTCAGCTAACCTGACCGAGTGGACTGTAGCAATTCATTCGGGAGTCGGTGGCCATTGCGATGCCGTTCGATACGTTGTATTTTTCACCACATGATCACGCGTCCCATGGTGACGATGATACGACGGATCTCATCGGTACAGTCCACTCGCCTGACGAGGTATACCTGATGAAGCGCTTCATGGCAGGTCAAGACCGGTCGCAACACACCCTGTTTCCGGAGTCACTTGAGGACTACATCGCCGAGGACAATCCCGTTCGTGTGGTTGACGTCTTCGTCGACGGGCTCGACTTGGCCAAGCAGGGGTTTGATGGCGTGCAACCGGAAGCGACCGGCAGACCGTCCTACCATCCCGCGGTGCTGCTCAAACTCTATATCTACGGGTACCTCAATCGAATTCAATCCAGCCGGCGCCTGGAGCGCGAGTCCCAGCGCAATGTCGAGCTGATGTGGTTGCTCACCCGGCTCATGCCTGACTTTAAGACCATTGCGGACTTCCGGAAAGACCAGGGCTCGGCGATCCGTCGCGTCTGCCGCGAATTTGTCCTGCTGTGCCGGCGGCTCAACCTGTTCTCCGACGCCCTCGTCGCCATCGACGGCAGCAAGTTCAAGGCCGTGAACAACCGCGACAAGAACTTCACCGACCGTAAGCTCCAAGCCCGTATCGAGCAACTCGAAGCCAGTATCGCCCGCTACCTCACCGAGCTGGATCGGGCCGATCGCGATCCCGCGCTGGTGCCCGAGGCCCGTGTGCATCATCTGAAGGAGAAACTGCAGACCGTCAACACGCAGATCCAGCGCCTGAATGAAATTGGTGCGCACCTGCGCGACGCGCCCGATGGCCAGATATCACTCACCGACCCAGACGCCCGCTCCATGGCCACGAGTGGCCGCGGCACCGGCATGGTGGGCTACAACGTGCAAATCGCCGTCGACACGACACACCATCTGATCGTGACTGACGAGGTGACGAACCACGGACACGACCGTCAGCAACTCGCGCCTATGGCCCAACAAGCGGCGCAGGCGACCGGCCAGGCACACCTCACGGCGCTGGCCGACCGGGGCTATTTCAATGGCGAGCAAATCCGGAACTGCGAGCAGCAGGGGATCGCCACCTTGGTGCCCAAGCCGCTGACCTCCAACAATAACGCAGCGGGCCTGTTCGATAAGCGCGATTTCGTCTACCTCCCCGAACGCAACGCCTACCGCTGCCCTGCCGGGGAGCACGCGATCTATCGCATGACAAGCCTTGAACGCGGCCTCACGCAGCACCGCTATTGGTCCTCGGCCTGTCCGCGCTGCCCGCTGAAAGCGCGCTGCACCACGGGCGACTACCGGCGTATCTCGCGCTGGGAACATGAATCGGTCCTGGAAGCCATGCAGGATCGGCTGGATCGAACGCCGAACGCCATGAAACTACGTCGGCAGACCGTGGAACACGTCTTTGGTACGCTCAAGGCGTGGATGGGGGCGACGCATTTCCTGATGAAGACGTTGCCGAGGGTCAACACGGAGATGAGTTTGCACGTGCTGGCGTACAACCTGAAACGCACCATGCGCATCGTCGGCGTAAAACCCCTGATGGCGGCCATGACAGGGTAGTACGCCCGGTCTTGTTGCGACACTGAACGGCATGTCCACCCCGCCAAGTCAAACGTAGCCGCAATACCACAGATACAAAGATTTCACTCGCTCGGCATTTCTGTTTTCACACGGCCTCGACCCAAAGCAGAAGTACATGACCGACCGCTATCAGGTGGTTCAATCGAATGACGGTGCCCTCGGGATCCCACGGGGTGTGAACTTCCCGAAAATCCAAAATACCCCTTGTCAAAATCCCTATCTAAAATGCCAGCCAAAGTTGGTCGATTTCTCAATGAATTTGACTTATGCTGATGCTGGTCTAAAAAGAAATCTATATGGGGCATAGAGTGAGGAACATACCAGCCAGCCCACATGCCTAAGTATTTTTTCCTGTCTCGCCTCCAAGGATGTGGGAGCACAACGGATGCTTTCCGTCCCCTAGTCTCCAATTTAGGGCCTTACTCGATGATCGATCTTAGACCTGATCAAACTCGGATAGATGGTTGGTGTTTTGTGTCTGTCAAGAGTTTTGTCTCAGAACCTACTACTGTGGAGATTTATTTGGGCGACAACCCACATGTGCCTTTACCAAACGAGACCATTGTGAAAATAAAAGAGGCGCTGGGAGTGGATTTCAAAAGTACAAACCTTGCCGAGATTCTTGCCGAAATCCTTTTGTTTCGACTCATGCCTGGCCGTGGCCTCAGACCTGGAATCGATGGCAGTTACAGAATCTATCTCGGCGAACTCCTATGGGAAGCCACAGAGGCTCAGACATATGAATTTGCTGGACGCCTTCGGGAGCCGGACATTCTCAAAACTTTTCCCAATGCTTCCTCGACACCCACTATCGATCTTCGACCCGCTCTTGAGGAAGCTCTAACACTTATTGCGGACATTGTAGAACACGGGCAAGCGGGCTGGCTTTTGGATGAAAGAGAGAAAGTCAAAACGGCCAGAAGCAGCCACCCTTTGGCTGTGCGATATTCTGTTGCTGAAACGTTGCTGCATGAATCGGATTTTCACCAAGTGCATGGTTCGTCAGATGCTTTATGGATACTCATGCTTGCACATGATCTGGAAGTGACAGCCCCCCATCTTAATGCCGCGCACCTGGGCCGACGTTTCCGTGACCCGAACGACTGTGAAGCAACGAAGTACGAGCTCTATGTAATGGCCAGATACCTAGAGATAGGCTCTCAAGTCGATAAAACTGACTCACACCGAACAGGTGAATTTCGGATACGGCACTCCGGCGGTGATGTACACATTGAATGCAAGTACAAAAGTATGGCCAGCATGGGGCCGCGGCGGGTAAAGGAGACTTTTGAGGTAGGCACCGAGCAACTAGGTCAACTATTGGAAAAAGCGAACCAAAAGCTCTTAGTCCAGATAGATTGCAGGACCGATCCTACATTGGACGACTTACCAGCATTGCTCGAATGTGTCAGAACGGTTCTAGACCCAGGAGTTGGCTTGGGAGAGACGCAAATACAATTCGGTGGAAAATTTCAGATTACTGTTGTCCAGAGTGAGACCATGGCTGAGTCAGGGTGCCAGGTACCAGCTGGTATGGATTACGCAATAACAGGACCGAGTATCGTCAAAGCTGATTCTCAAGGGAAACTGCGACCCACTGTCACCTGGGGCATTGCTTGGCGGGTCGCGAAGCCCAGTGGGTGGATTCGTAGTGTGGTAGATACGGTTCGTAAAGCCGCTGCTCAAGTTCCATCAGATACTCCGAATCTCGTATATGTACATGTACCACCAGGGAAGTTGGGCGTGGTGCACACGTACATGGATCAAGTCCTTGAAGAAATAGAGCATCTCTTGTCGAACCCCCACAGACACGCTCGAGTAAATGCCGTCATACTCACAGGACAAGCCGATATTGAGAGTTCCACTATTCCAAAGATCATAACGACTCGCTATATCTACAAGACCATAGTCAATAAAACGCCACGCCATAGCTTGCCGACGGGTTTCAAGATCTTCGGTCCTGACGTTACAAGGCAATCTTCGAGGCGTTCAGCTTGATTGGTAGATTCACGATGGAGGTTTTCATAAAGAGTGCTTTTTGATTCTTCGCTAGGATTGCGGTTAAGCCTTTGAATACTCTACATCTATAAACATGGAACCGAACAAGGATTTTGAACCCCTTATGCCTATACCTGCGTTCTAACAAATCGCAGGTCAATGTTGGCGCATATAACGTAGATACTACTTCATATACAACGACCGTCCGCTCGTTGCATAGCAGAACGCCCTGCACCTGCTCCAGAAATCTTCCGGCTTGCGAGTGAAAGGCCCACATAAGGATGGGGCAAGAACCACCGGCCAGTCAGGCCATTCAGAAGGCTGTCAAGAAGCCGCTCGTAAAGCCGGTATCGTCAAACCAGCAGGCTGCCACATCTTCTGCCATTTGTTTGCCAGGCACCTACTCGAAAGTGGCTCTAACATTCGAACAGTTCGAGAGTTGTTGAGGCAGCGCGCTGTCAGAACGGCGACGATCTCTACTCATGTGCTCAATCGAGGCAGGCATGGAGTGGATACCTCAGCAGATTGCCTAAGACCTCGGGCTACTGACCGGTATATGATGCGGGCTGTTAGCCGGATAGGCTGCGCGATTCGGAGTCTATCTCGCTGGGCGAAGCAGGACGAAATCTTGAATAAGTGTTGGATATGCCAGTAGACTTGCCGTCCAGTGAAGCGCTGAGGCTACCGTACTATGCTGCACGGGTAGTCTGCAGCAGACTTAGTTAGGCGGACCGGACGTCGCCATACGCTTGAGGGCAACGATGGGTTTGTTGAAGGAGATTGCCCGACTAAAGGTGGCGGACAGGATCTCCCTTGTGTTCTCAGCCATTGCCCTCGTGTTCTCGACAGTGGGACTCTACTACCAGGTCTTTTACGTTGCCAACAACGTGATCGCTTCGTGGAACATGTCCATTGTAGGTCCTGATCCGCTAGCGATTGAAACGCTTGTTGATGCAGTCTTTATCAACAGCGGCAATCGCGACGCGTTGATCATGTCGTGTCGACCGTTGGTTATGGAGCGCAACAGCGGTCAACATCAGTGGACCTCGTTAGACCGAACAATGGGGCATTCGCCTCTAGAGACGGAACGGCTTCCCAGGGTAATCAAACCCGGCGCGATTGAGGTCGTTCACTGCAGAAGAGGCGCATTCTCCGTTCCAGAACTGTTCGATTCACCGTCTGCCTACGAGGCGCCGGAGCGAAAGGATAGTCGTCTCAGAAAAATTCATCTTGGGGTGCTCGTTGATGCGTTTGATTCCACCGGCAAGCAGTGGCGTCCGACATACCATCTGTGGACGCTATACATCAACAAGGAAACCATGGAGCGGGGAGAAGGCGAGCCGTCTATAATTCGGCTCTTCTCCGGCAAACAAGATGCGCGAGAGAAAGATTGGAGCAAGTTGCGGCCCGTCCCTTGATGCGGGCGGCCCGTGCTCAGCTGTCGATGGCGGCGCAGTCGGAGAGAACTGGTGTCTGCTACCCGGCTCCGCATAACACCGCGTTGCACCCGACAGCCGCCAGTGAGATCGCACGCGGCTGCGTGTGGACGCGCATGTTAGGCTTTCTGAGGTAAGACCATATCGGAAAGTAGTAGACGGTGAGGGTCCCCGTGCTATAACCGGTCAGTTATTGTCCATCAGCATGATGGTTTCACCCTTTGAAGAATCGACGTTTAGAAACTCGGAACCGAACTAGGGAGTTTTGAGCACCCCTGTGCCTATACCTGCGTTCTAAGAAATCGCAGGTTGCTTATTATTTGGCACACGCACTTCTTATGTCGGTCAGAGATGATCGGCAGAAATCAAAATGGTAGTATTGGCACATAATGAAAAGGCGCGGTCATGTCCCCCCCCATTTATCCAAGGCTTCGACCATTGACTCAGAGAGAGTCGCGGATCTCCAAGGCAATGTGATCCCCAACATTCTCTCACGGATATTGGAACGGGAGTCCGAGTTCCACGCTTTCCTCCAACGACGCGTTCCTGATAATGCCCTCGCCAAAGACCTGCTCCAACAAAGCTTTTTGCGTGCTGTGCAACAGCAGCATCAGGTTCGGAACCCAGACCAGATCGTTTCGTGGTTTTATCGTATCTTGCGCAATACTATCGTGGATTACTATCGCACTCGTGATTCACACAACCGGAAAGTCGAAGCATTTATGCAAGAGTTGATCGCGTCTGAATCCGACAAGACACCTGTCTTCAACGAACTACGCCCGGCGGTGTGCGTCTGCTTAGAGCTGCTGCTGCCAACTCTTCGCCCTGGCTATGCCACTCTCCTGAATCGTATTGATCTAAACGGTGAATCAATGGCTTCGGTCGCAAAGGACCTCGGTGTTACGCCCAATACTCTCACCGTCCGGCTGCATCGCGCCCGTCAAGCGCTCCGTAAGAGTCTAGAAGAGCGTTGCGGCATCTGCACAAAGCACGGATGTTTGAACTGCACTTGCACCTAGTAGGAGTAGTGAGCCAGTGCAGGCGATCGCGGTGATGCCGCGATCGCCACACTGCACGGCGCGTTAGCACCCATGGTGCGCATGAACCAGCGCATGCCCCCGTCCTCGTGCGATTAACCAACGGTTCACGGGAAAGGCTGCTGCGCCTGCCAAGACCAATGATATTCCTAGACTCCCCCAAAACAAGCCGTCAGTCAGTCCGGCGTCCATAGCTCCTGGGATAATCAGCATAAGAAAGTTATCCACGATCTCCATGGTGGTCATGGACAGCGTGTCGGAGGCGAAGGCCAAACCTAGTGCTGTGCCCCATGCCATACCAGCCCGACGAAGGGGCCATAGTGTCATGGCATAACCGAACGCGAAGGCGAGAACGACAGCAAGTGCGACTGTCGGCCAGTTTGTCCATCCGAGTGTGGTGCCGATGACCATCCCCAAAACTTCGCCGATCGTACATCCAGTCAAGCAATGGACCGTGGCCATGAGCGCGGTCCAATTGAGCGATGCTGGGTTGTGCGCCGTCGTGTGATGATGGTCATGCTGGTGGTCCCTTGCCTGCTCCCGGGAGGCAGGATTGGACTGGACCGTCCTTGCACAACAAGAGGGTTCTTCTAACTCAGGCAGAACGGTAAGAACTGCTTCTTTTGACATCATGTGATACCTCCTCCGTATCGAATGTTGTTAACGACCGTGTTCACTCCTAGAGACGGAGGAGAAGTGTGATTATTACACTTGCATGATTGAATGCACCCGTGTTCCTCGGATGAGTGTCATTCCCCTGCTACCTCACTGCTACCAGGACAGGACAAACCAGCCCCATCAGCACCAACCGTGCCCTTGTCCTGAGTTGTGGTTTCTTGTGGGGTTAGATTGTCTGAAGGAGGACTATCTGAATTTTGTAAACCGCAGGTCGAGCCGAGTCCTATCAAGGACTCAGTTGTGCTAATGAAATGGACCCAGCCTTCTTCCCACACGCGCACCGGCGCGGCAAGATGGGTGGTGGGAAGCGCCACACACTCATGATCAGAACGAAGGGAGGGGCTGTTCTGCACGTCACGACATTGGGGATCGATTTGGCGAAGCCTGTATTTCAGTTACACGGGGTGGATGAGCGAGGGCACGCGGTGCTCAGTCGGCGTGTGCGACGCCATAAGTTGCTGGAGGTCGTCACGAGTCTCCCGCCCTGTGTGATTGGGATGGAGGCGTGCGCGAGTGCCCATCACTGGGGCCGAGCATTTGAACAGTGTGGGCATACCGTCAAGCTGATGAATCCCAAGTATGTCAAACCCTATGTCAAGACCAACAAGAACGATTGTCGAGATGCCGAAGCGATCTGCGAAGCTGTGAGTCGACCGACTATGCGCTTTGTGGCGATCAAGACCGTGGACCAGGCGGATCTGCAAGCCGTGCACCGCTCCCGATCGCTCTTGATCAAAACCCGGACCGCCTTCATCAATCAGATCCGCGGACTGCTGGGGGAATATGGCCTGGTCATTGCTCGCTCTCCCGAGCAGGTCCGACCGGCGTTGGTTGCGCTGTTGAACGACGAACAGACCGGGTTGACCCCCTTTGCCCGAGAAACCTTCGCCGAGTTGTACGGACAACTGGTGGAGTTAGAGCAGCGCATTGTGCGGGTGAATCAGCGGCTGGATCGCATCTTCAAAGCGCATCCAGTATGCCGGAAGCTCGCTGTGGTGCCTGGGATTGGGCCATTGACGGCGACGGCGTTGCTGGCTGCGGTCAGCCGTCCGCAGGTGTTTCAGAACGGTCGACACCTCGCCGCCTGGTTGGGCCTTGTGCCCCGACAATGTTCTAGTGGAGGCCACTCTCGCTTAGGGAGGCTCTCAAAACGAGGCCATCGCTATTTGCGCACGCTCCTGATTCATGGTGCGCGTGCGGTGGTCCAGCGTGCCGCACACAAAACCGATGCACGGGGACGGTGGATATGGGACCTCAAACGCCGCAAAGGGACCAATGTCGCCGCGGTAGCCGTTGCGAACAAGAATGCGCGGGTCATCTGGGCCTTGTTGGCCCATGATGACGTGTACCGACAACCCGCGTAGGAGTAGGAACCAGCAGTCGGGCGTTATGAGGAGAACCGAGTCGCATCACACAAGGAGTCACACCGAGGAGCGCAACACGGACCATCCGTGATGACACCACAGGGACACCCGGCGCGTTCAGACCCTGGACAAATTGTCGGCCCTAGAGGCCGTTGTGCTAATGAGGAGCACGCGCGCATATTTCATCAAGGCCCGGACATCACCTCTGGTTGTCCATAGAGAGGCCGGATATATAGACGCAGCCCTGTTTTCACTGGTGCATCACGTGAGACGCCGCTGTTGTTCAGAAGGCTGGGTCCATATATCATTTTGTGCTCG
Source organism: Nitrospira sp. (assembly GCA_030444405.1). Taxonomy (GTDB): domain Bacteria; phylum Nitrospirota; class Nitrospiria; order Nitrospirales; family Nitrospiraceae; genus Nitrospira_D. The sequence continues at coordinate 5,415 of JARFPM010000076.1, read as the reverse complement.
CGCTTACCTCACTCCACCCCCACTCAGGCCTATTCCGGCCAAAATCGAGTTCTAGGCTAACAATTGGATATGCTTGGCCTGAATGAGTTTGAATAGGCTGGAGGAGGGTGATGAAAATGCTTTCCTAAACCGCGGGTCGTACGGGCAAGTCTGTCCCAGAACCATCTGATTTCTGGACGGTGGCGAGGTCTTGGTCACATGAGTTCGAGAACGTACGGAAAGACATGTGGGCAGGTGTTGTGGACGCCGATACGCGTGTGGAGTGCCTGTTCTACGAACCTCCCCCCCAGCCGACTCATCCCCAATCCAGCCAAGCGTAGCGCGAAGTGGGCACCATCTTTAATGAACGGCAGCTTTCCGGCGCGGAGCTTGCCGTAGCGACTGTCGCAAAGCGGCCGTTCTACGACCGTCGACACCAGACCCAAAGCAGAAGCACACGGCGTCATTTGCCCTCATCTGATCGAATATTCCGTTATCCCGGCTTCTCCCCAATCCGCTGCCGCTGCCGGTCTCAATGTCTTCAGTGACATCCGGAATTGTTTGGGGCGTTGATGGGGCAGGTATGGGCGGAGGTTCTAGCAGACCTGAGTGTAAGGGTTAAGACATGCCTTGTTCGACCAACTTATTCTCGATCGTGAACCCCATTCGTTCTATAAGCCGAGTGAGTAATGTGAAATGGGCGCGCGAGTCAGTCGCAACGGCCAGCTGTTCAGTCGTCGCCAGTTGTATTGTATACACCAGTGAGGCGGAGGTTTTCAGTAGGGCAAGGCCATAGTCGAAGAGATCAGCTTCTCTGCCGATGAGCCGTCGCCGGCTGAGTTGACGGATACCGGCCACCGTAAAGGGAGTCGTCTCGAACGAAACATCCTTCAGACGAACCATCAAGGTCTGCTCGGCATGGCCATCTTTGTGACGCCCAGTGATGTCTGGGCCGTCGAACAGACCGCGTTGGAATCGGCGATTCTCCACCAGCGCGCTATGAAAGAGCCCACGCCAAATTGAATCTGTTAGATCACGATCCACGGCGATGCAGGTGTCCGGCTTGAGCGGTCCGCTGACGTTGTACCCCTGCACCAGTCGCTTGCTTGCCAGGAGGTCGGGGAAGGAATCTCCCATACGTTCGGGGAAGGCCGTTGTCCCGCAGAAAGGACTGACTTGTATGGCCATATAGTCCCGGAAATGCACCTGCTGATACCGGTCCAGCAGCCACTGCAAGGTGCGCTCGTGGCACAGATGGAAAGGATAAAATATGACGCCGGATCGTGTCATGCCAGTGATTCAGCATAGCTGCTCTGCAACAGTATCGGCAAGCTGTCGTCCCAGGGGCAATGGAACGGAAGCTGTTATATTGCGCCACAGCGATTCTAACCGTTTGAAGATACTGCGCTGACGATCCCTGGAGACAAAACGTACTTTGCATAGCGGAAGCATTCTCAGTTACTGACTGATAGCCCGTGGGCACGTTGGAATGCTTCATGACTGTTGCGTGGGTTCAGCATTTCCCGCGCCGTTCGTTCCTGATCACCATTGAACATATGGCGGTGTATCGCACCGGCCGTTCCATTGCCCCTCGTTGGAAGGACTCCTGTATGCTGAGGTGAACATGAGCGCGGCAGGATAACAGGTTTATTTGGCAGGCACGACGCCGATGCTATTCAGCGCTGAGGCTGACATCTGAGAGGCACGGTTCCAGATCTGGTCAATAGGAGGAGAGGCGTGTGACGGGATATGACAGCTTCCGTTCTATTGGCCTAGTTATGGGAACGTTAATGCGACAGGGCTGAGGACCGCTTTATGGCGAGGTGATCTCGGCGCCGAACTTCCGCTTCTGGCCGAGACTTGCCGGTCGATATGTGCGCGCTCTTACATCGTCTGTCAGATCAAACCTAAGCTTTTGCATATAGGCGATACGTGCGAATTGGCAGAAAACAGGAAAGCACCGTCCGGACAAAGACTTCAATACCTGGGGTCGAAGAAGCGCGAAGGTCTGCCACCCTCAACGTGCGAATTGGATGCGGCTTCCCACTTTCCTTCAATTCGTCACGCCAGCGCTTGATTGGAACCGCGTGTAGCTAAGGACGTTCCGCTCTCCCTCCGTCGCCCGGCGCACTGATCGATTCGCGCTATTGGCGGCGGCTGTCAACGCAGATGGTGTGTCAGAAGTCGTCCATCTTTAAGATCCGCGAGAAGGGCATCGCTCCTTTGTCCAACTTGGTGAAATTCCAACGCAGGGACCAATTCGGTCATAGAACTCTCGCCAAGGCCTTGATCACCTTTGAAGGATGGTCATCTTGCCGGTCCCATCCTTTCGCTACATTCAGGCCGTCAATTTGGGAGGGGGCTCCAAGGACCGAAAACCCCATGTCTGAAAGGGGTTACGCTAAACCGTATGTCGCGTGTGGTGCCTGTGTTGGAATTTAACCAATGAAGGTGAGTTGACAAGGACATCACCGGTGCCGGAGCCGTTTGAACACGGCTCCGGCCAGTATTCCCGTTCTGGCGCAGGCACTCGCTTCATCACACTCCACTTACGGTAATCCGCCACTAACTGCTCATCCCATGAAACCGCCGGACAGGAGTGCAAATGCAACGATCCCAATAAAAAGCGCGGCATACAAATACACCCATCCTGGCTCGTGTGTGAGGTCGTCCTTCACGTCCTTTAAGTGTAGATCACTCATAGAGCACCTCCTTATTTGAAACCTCCTATGTTCCGTAGAAGAGTGTTTGGACCGTCCTCTATGTTTACTGCATGCTAATAAGCGGAACGTTCCTTCGCTATCGCCCAGAAGATTGAATTTTCGGCTACACCGAATGGGTGAGGAGACCGGTAAGCACAGGACGGCTCAATGGGACTTGAGGTATGTCAGAATAGCCTCCACGCGACTCATATCGGTCGATCACCGAATTGAAATGCGGCCGTTCACCGCCTGCGTTCTCTGGTAGGCGGTTATCCGTTCGTTGGAATGCGTCGATCAGGCGGCGGCAGTGGGATAGGGATGTGAACTTTCTCAAAAAGGGGAGAGTCTTATGCGGATCCGTATAAGACCCCGTGAGAAATAGTCCCGTAGTCGCAACTCATTGAAACAATAACAGTTATGGCGTAGGGTTCGCGAACAGTAACGGCGTGTTATGGGGATAGGAACTGGCAGATCCGGCTCCTATGCGGATCAGCCTAAACATAGTTAGACGCCTGGCAGGGCCAATCGTGGAACCTCAGCGAAAATGGGCCATCGATCGAGCCGAAGCGGCAGGCTACCTGCCTCACATCCGTACCCTCGCCCAAAACGCTACCGTGCCGGTCTGGTGGTCGCGGACCTCGTTGCCCACAGACAAGGCGATCCTTCATAACGCAACGATATGTGCGGTCAATACGGGCGAAAGGACCATTTGTGTCACGGCCGGCCACGTGTACACCAAATACCTCGAGCACAGCGAGGAATTCGATGACGTCGAATGCCAGATGGGAAACGTAAGGGTCAAACTTGATGATTACCTAATCGACCACAACGCGGATTTGGATTTGGCGACCTTCGACGTTTCGCCGATTCTCTTGGCGGGCTCCGGTATCTCAGAGCATGGCCCCCGAACGTGGCCTCCCGCGAATCTTCGCGAGTCAGATATCGTAGTGCTTGGTGGGTACCCTGGAATGCTTCGCCAAGAACGCCCAGGCCAAGTCGGGCTACCGTTCGTGTCGTTTCTCGCGCGGGTGGCGCAGGTCTCATCAGACCACTCGGCAGTCCAACTCAATATCGAAGCGTCCTATTGGCCCAACGGGTCTGGCGGAATTCCCCCACGCTCTGAGCTAGGCGGTATGAGCGGTGGCCCGATACTCCGATATCACTCAGAAACCGTGGAGTACCTGGAGATGGTCGGTTTCATCTACGAGGCCAGCACGGAATACGAACTTGTATTCGCCCGACATGCGTCGTGCATTAGTCGCTCGGGCCTTATGGGAAACGGCGCCTAACATGCAGTTGCAGCGGACCCTGATACGGCATCGCGACGACGCCGCGCATCAGACGGCACCGCGCGGCCGCTGAACTGCGCCGTTCGGGCTGTTCAACAGGTGCTTGTATGCAACACGTTTTAATCATTCATGAGGTCGAAGCTTATTCGGCATGGAAGGCAATTGTTGACCAAGCAGCTGACATGAGAAAACGGGCTGGGGAAATCAGCTACCAGTTGCTGCGCGATGACGACGATGCCAATCACATCGCCCACTTCTCGGAGTGGTCCTCGCTGGACAGGGCCAGACGTTTCTTCGAGTCTCCTGAACTGGTAGAAATCCGGAGAAGGGCCGGCGTCAAAGCGCCCGACTTCATGTACCTGCAAGATATAGAGCGTGGTGTGCTATAGCACTAACCTTGTGTTCGAGAAGGACGTCGCAAAGGTGCGGCGTCGCCAGGTATGAGCATGTACCTCGCTCCCGCCGACGCGGAGCGGTCCATCCAAGGCTACAAGCTGCTTATGCTTGAAGTATTAGGCGAGCAGGAAGATCGCATCACCGGCAGCGTCATTCCGTTTCTTGCGAAGGCGCGTGCCAAGCTCGCTGGTGAGCCGACCTTGCTGCGTAAGTCGATTGTGCAGCTTGAAGCACGAAACGCCAGGCCGGATAGCGGGGTCGTCATAGCCCTAGAAGGGCTCGAAGTACGGCAGTGGGTCTATCTTCGCGACGCCAAACTTCATTCAATCATTATTGATTCGACCGCTGATCGTGCATTCGGGGTGCTCGGGCTTACGCAGGGAATCCGAGATATTGTCGGGGGCACCGGACTTCTTACGGAGGCAGGGTTGGTTCGCTACCGGGGGCGGTATGTGTGTGATGGCGTCATTTCGCAAACGGCGTGGCTCGGACCAGGATACAGAAGAAGTTGGAATGAGAAATTAAAGGAGATCAAGGCATCAGGCCGATTTCATGTGAAAGCCGATGTTTAACAGGGTTGTCAACCGGTCGTCCGCAAGACATGCTTGCGATATGCTTCGTCGTTACGCTCCTACGCCCGCCGGTTACGGTCAGCGTCAATACGGCAGGGCCGAGGACGGCTTCATGACGATGTGATCTCGGCGCCGAACTTCCACACTTGGCCGGGAGTGGACTATAACGAGTCCTGAGTTCATTTGAATGGTCTGTCCGATGAAGTGACGGTGAATGCAAATTAGGCGACTACCCCTTGGGTTTCTCAGTCGCGGCTAGGATGGGTTGAAATATCGGATCGGCGTCGAGCACAGCCTTCAATCCCTCACTCGCGAGGAAATACCGCCAGACTTCATCATCCCTGCCTGGTATTTCATCAAACCAACGTTTGGCCTCGGTCAAGTGCTGTAGCATCTTCCCTTTATCCCCGTAGTCCGGCATGAAAATCATGCTGTAGGCCATGGTGTATTCCGCGAGAAACTTGTCGAGCGGAAGCT
>JARFPM010000144.1 GCA_030444405.1 Nitrospira sp. | reverse complement strand
ACCAATACGTACATGGGTCAGGAAAACGTGCTCATCCATGTCATCGAGCATGACATCTCCCTGACCCTCGATCTCATCTTCATGTTCAAGCGGTACGGCAAGATCAGCCCTTTGCTAAACCTGAATTATTGAACAGTCTCAATTTGGGGGAACTGTCGCCAGTGCTCTGATAAAGAAGTATCCCCAATCGGGAAGGCCGCGGATTGACAAATCGACCCGCAAGCGCTCCGCTGCTCACTCATACCGCAGCGCCTCGATGGGATCCAATCTCGCCGCTTTTGTGGCCGGGTAGAAACCGAAGAAAACGCCGACACCAGCGGAAAAGAGGAAGGCCAAGGCGATCGCCTGCGAGGAGATGAGGGTGGGCCATTGGAGGAACCTCGAGACCCCGGCGGCCAGAACGATCCCGAGGAGTATGCCGACAAGTCCGCCGAGCAGGGTCAACAGCACCGCTTCAGTCAGGAACTGGCTCAGGATGTCTCGCTGTTTCGCGCCGATGGCCATGCGTATACCGATCTCTCGCGTTCTTTCGCTCACCGAGACCAGCATAATGTTCATGATCCCGATACCGCCCACAATGAGGGAAATGATGGCCACCGTGCCCAGCAGTGTCGCCATGGTTTCCGCGGACTGTTTGGACACGGCGAGAGCCTCTGAGACGTTGCGGATGAAGAAGTCTCGGTCCTTGGTGGGACCGACGCGGTGACGTTGATCAAGGAGAGCGGTGACCTCCTCCTCGGCCTGGGCGAGCACCTCCTGGCTCTTGGCCTGAACCACGATGGCGCCCACAGAGTTGGGGAAACTGCTACCGATTATTTTTCGTATCACCGTAGTGATTGGTATGAAGATGACGTCATCTTGATCGGCTCCCCCAGGCGATTGCCCTTTCCTCTCCATGAGCCCCACCACCGTCACCGGGACCCTGTTGACCCGAATCACGTGACCGACAGGGTCTTCGTCGCCGAAGAGCATTTCAGCCACCGTCTGACCCATCAGGCAGAGCTTCTTGGTGCCATCGACGTCGGACTGGCTGAGACCGCGGCCGCTGACGACGGTCCAATCCCGAATCATGAGAAGCTCCGGGGTGATCCCTTCGATCATGGTGGACCAGTTCATGTTGCCACCAACCACCTGGGCCGAACGTCGGACCATGGGGGCAACAAGGGCAACGGACGGACATTCGGCTCTGATGGCGTTGACGTCGTCGAAGGTGAGAGACGGGATGGTTCCCGCACCGGCGCGAAGCCCGCCGCTCACGGTGCTGCCGGGATTCACCCGGATGATGTTGCTGCCCAGGCTGGCGATCTGTTCGGCGAGAAGCTGATTGGCAGCGGAACCGATGGCTACCATGACGATGACGGCGGCGATTCCGATGATTATGCCAAGCATGGTGAGCGAGGAGCGCAACTTGTTCACTCTGAGGGCACGCAGGGCTATTCTCAGGGATAACAGCAGCTCCATCACGTCATCTCCATGGCCGCCCCGATGCGCTCGGCAGCGTCCACGCCGTTCTGGAACGAGATCACCGCCGATCCGGCCGTTCATGCCGTGCGCCTCATGCGGCCCCGTCCGTCAAGAATGTCAATTTGTCAGGGACGTCTCCCACCCCCCTACCTTCGCCGTCAAGAATCAAGAGCAGACTTGACAGGGTGCCTTTTAATGGGTGACCCCCTTCATGACCCCCTTCAATAGGTTCATATCGAACAGGAGTCCATTCCACTGCCTCATCGTGCTACTCCTTATCAAAAACGGTATGCGGCGAAGCGCAGAGTCTGGCAGCTTTCGTTGATCAGACGTACTTCATCGTGTTCCCAACCGCAACCCTCTTCGACCGTGGCGCGCTTCGTTGATCGCGGGCACTGCGCCCCCAGTGCGTACCACCTCAAACCCAACCACCTCTCGGTTTCGTGGTAATGCCGAAGTACGAAAACTTCGCCAAAGTGGTAGGACGCCTGACTGAAAAACGTGTCGTGAACTTGGATAAGCCGGGGAATCAAGCTCTTATCCCCTCTCCGCCAAGCATCGAGCTGAGCCCGACGATAGTTGAGTACCTTCTCTGAGAGTTCCATGTCGATCACCGGGGATAACCTTCGGCAGCCCGTGATGCAAGAGCCCATCTGCCCCAGGGCAGCTCCTCCAGCCACATCTAATGGGTCAGGAGCTCCAATCTTCGCCCAAGGCCGAAGGCGTTAGCAACCATAGCCAGGCCTCATGGGGGTACCTGTTAGCCAGCGATAGACTTCACTGAGCACCTGCCAGAGACCTCTGACACCCGAAACTTCCTCCCGAGGGCTCTCCCCTGGGGGCGACCAATAGCTTTCAATATAATAGTCCGAGCCCACGACTGTTAGCCGATCGCCTGCTCGCAGCCTCCCGGTGGTCTGCGCCGCATGGACGATCTTGTCCGCCATGAAGAAAGCCTGGTGGATCGTAAAGCTGTCTGCCGTGGCACTCCTGTGGAGGCCACCCCAACTCAGAAACAGGAACATCGCCAAACCGCCATGCACAATGTAGTACTGTATCGCATAGTACAGGCCGTGTCCTGAATAGCAGAGCACGGCGTAATCTTCCACGCAAATTTCCTCCATCTCACGGAGGTAGTGCAGTATGTGGTACGGTGAAAATTGGATCTCCCGCGTTGAAAAGAGCCACTCTCCTCGCTCCTTCAACCGCGCCGCGAGGTCCTCGGGAATCTTTGGAAAGGTCAGTCGGTTCTTTCGGAAGAGATGCCTCGCTTTTTCAATGTCGGTCATAGGCATTTACCCCTCCGACCACACAATTCCTTGTTCCCTCACCGGAACTCAGCATTCTCGAACCGCGAAATGTCGCGTCGGCTAATCGACATGGGGGGAGCATCCCCACTCCCTCCTCACACACCACCGAACGCACGGTCACGTCTACGACGGTTTGGCAGATCAGGCGAAATTATATGACCTCCGTGCTTTCCTCCTGGCCTCTACTCCGACGAGCACCTGGCATCGGGACTTTCATCTGGGGCACTGCGTCCCCGGCAGACACTTTGGAGCTTACCGGCGGTGCTTTTACGGCATCCTGTGGAGCAAGTCGTTCGCCGAGCAATGGTCGCTCCCGAGGGAAGAAAATTAACCGACAGACCGGAATACGAGGTCGACCCCGGCTCGTTCGAACCAGAGCCTGACCACTTCAGTGTCGTTGTTCCATCTCGGATCAAAGCTTCCCAGCAGTCCACATACCCCGATAACGAAATCATGTTTGGTCTTCGCAAGAAAGCACTGCCCGACTAAACGCTGGATCTCGCTGTTAGGCATGCGACCGCCCTTGGCGACGATCAACTTGGCCTCTACTGCGAGGGTTTCCCCGGACATATCTCTTGCTACGATATCAAAGGCGTGGTGCGTGCCAAACGCTGAGACCGATGCCCACGCCTTGCTCGCTGCCCAGCAGCGTGGACAGCCGGCTACAACTCGGTCCAACTCAGAGGCCGTTTCACAGTCTGGCTCGCAGCGGGTCTTGTTGTTCCACGGATGGGTGTATGTGCGAACGCCAGGGCACTCAGCCGATACTTGCAGGACAACCGGGATGAGGAAACGCTTCTCAAAGATGGCCTCGTTCGTTATATCCGCAGGCACCAAGGCGGTCGCCATTACTGAAACCAATCTGTCACGGAAACCAAGAATGCTCATCTCTCTTCCTCCCGATGTGCCTGTAAAGTCAAAACGAGGAGTTCTGCGCCCGATCTTCTTGTCATCCGGTGAATAGGTGACACGGAGTTACGGTAACAGTTCATAATTCGAGACTGTTCAATAATTCAGGTTTAGCAAAGGGCTGATCTTGCCGTACCGCTTGAACATGAAGATGAGATCGAGGGTCAGGGAGATGTCATGCTCGATGACATGGATGAGCACGTTTTCCTGACCCATGTACGTATTGGTGGTCT
>JARFPM010000075.1 GCA_030444405.1 Nitrospira sp. | reverse complement strand
CTGACAGCCACTCTTTAGCACATAGAGCACGCCGCAGAATACCTCGTATAAATCAACCTCCCGAGGGCGAGTTTTCTTGCGCGCCCGCTCAAGAATGGGCACAATTATGGCAAATTGTTTGCGGCTGATGTCGCTGGGATAGGCTGAACGCATGTCTGATTGCTCTCCGTGACGTGAATGGATAATCAGACATACTACATATCCAGCGAAAGATTATAAACAGGCTCTTAGGCATCTGCTGTCTTGGTATCGTTGATCATGGCCTTCGATCACCGACGCGAAGCCGTCGACCTCCATCTGCGGCACCACAAAGGGTTCGACTCGCAGCCCCCGCATCGCGGGGTAGTCCTGAAACGAGCCAAGAAAATCGGAGCGTAACGTGGCCAGCACCATCAGGCGGCTGTCCTCGCGATCCAGCACAGCACGCAGAAACGCCAGAAACCGATCCCCCTCTTCATTGGCACCAACAGTCAGCAGCTCCTCGCACTGATCGATCATCATCAGAACGGTCGCCTCTCGTGACCCTGCCTTCTCACGCAACTCCTTGATCAACTCCAGGAACGCCTCGACAGATTTCTTTGTGTCGTGCTCCTCCCATCGGATTCGGTCCCTGATAGAGGCCACGTCCCTTGGCGTTCCCTTCCCCGCATGCGGAATCTGACTAAATCGTTTGCTGAGGACCGCAGCCAATTCATCAAACGGTGCTTTGAGGGGCCTAAATGGCTCGACCACCACCCACCGCTGGTCCCGCTTCAGCCTGGGCAGCAGGCCCGCACGCATCAAGGAGGACTTGCCACTGCCCGAGGAGCCGAGCATGAACGTGAGCCGAGGCCCACCGAACTGCTGGAGACGGTTGAGTAGGGCCAGTCCTTCACGGACCTCCTTGTCTCGCCAGAAAAAGATGGCGGCGTCCTGTTCTTCAAACACCATCAAGCCGGGGTATGGTGGCCTTGTGCCATCCCAGTCGAACATTCCCTTCGGGTCCAGCCCGGCAGCGAGGAGTCCCTTCTCCAAACGCTGGTAGGCCTGATCCCAGCCAACCGTGGCATCAATAATCTGTTTGCCTGTGAGAATTGGATCGACCTTGGCGTCGTCGATTTTGATCGGAAACACTTCCTTACCCAGCCCCTTGGCATAGGCCATCTCGGCAAAGCACCACCGGGACGTCATGGAGGCCTGGCTGCAAAGGACGATCACCGCGCGACACTCACGTAACTTCGCGTACAACTCCTTTTCCCAATCCCGTCCCGCGGGAATGCCATCCGCTGGATCGAAGTCGAGAAAGATCGACCGATGGCCCCCCTGTTCAGGTTGTTCAAGTCGGGCCTTCACTTGCTCGGCAATCGCGTTATCCTTGCTGCTATGACTGAGGAAGATGAGGCTCATGAAGGGGCTTGTCTTAAGGGTGGTCTCGTTCGGTTAGCACGGCATTCTACATGTTTTCTCTAATCCAGCAAGTGATCTCCTGTGGCATATCTAGTAGACAGCACATCCTCTGTCCGGTTTTTGCAGCACACAGTCTGCCCGGTTTAAGGTGTGTCCTCAAGGAGGGGAACCGTGGCCCATGCGACGATGCTACAGATGCAGTGTGGACTTCCCAGGCTCTAACGGACACCGGTTAGGTGGTCGTTCGAACCAGGCGAAGCCCCACAAAATGGTGTCAGACATGACTATTGACTTATAGATGAAGAGAAGCACAGCTATAGCGTCGCTGTCCGTCTTGTCTGGCGCCGCACACCTGGTCGACCCTCTTTACGCGGACCCGATCGCTGTCTATACTCGCCGCTCCTATGTCTCCGTCCGAGCGCATCTCGATCGCAGGAGCCGGTCCCGCCGGTTTGACGGCTGCCATCACCTTAGCGCACGCCGGCTATCCTGTGGTCGTTCATGAACGGCAGCAGGACGTGGGCCTGCGCTTTTGCGAAGATTATCAAGCGTTAGAGAACTGGACTTCGGAGGAAGACGTGCTCGACACGATCCGCCGCTTGGGCATCCAGACTGACTTTTACTATCGGCCGATCAACCGCCTCTCTTCGTATGGCCCCCACAGCGCCGCCCACGTGACTGTGGCAGAACCCCATGGGTATTTGATCCGACGAGGCTGTCGGAGCGGTTCCCTGGATCGCGCGCTGAAGCACCAGGCGCTCGACCTCGGGGTGGACGTTCGCTTTGAGAGTGCCCTCAAGGAGACAGAGGCCGATATCGTGGCCACCGGACCGCGCCATGCCTGCGCCATCGCGGTTGGATGTGTCTTCGACACGGACGTGCCGGAATGCGCAGCCGTGTGGCTGGATGACCGCCTCGCCCCAAAAGGGTATGCCTACCTGCTGGTGGCGGATGGGCGAGGGACACTGGCGACGGTGCTCTATGATCGATTCTCAGAAGGGAAGGCCTGCCTGGAGCGAACGACGCGCCGAGTTCAGGATCTCCTCGGTCTCACGATGCGCAACATCCAGCATTTTGGCGGGTATGGAACGTTTGATCTGACTCGACCGCTCACGCACGGCCGGCAACGCTATGTCGGCGAGGCAGCGGGATTGCAGGATTATCTGTTCGGGTTCGGTATTCGCCACGCGATGGTATCGGGGTTTCTGGCAGGTCGGAGCATCATCGAAGGGACGGATTACGATCGGCTCTGCCGCAGGGAATTAGGTCGTCACCTGCGCACTTCGTTGATCAACCGTTACGTGTATGAGTTCATGGGCCAGACGGGCTATGACCTCCTCGTGCGCCTCAGCAGCCGGGCACGCAATCAGAGAACGTTCTGGTCCAAGATCTACACCAAACCTGTTCTGCGGATGCTCCTCTACCCGTTCGCGCTCCGAGCCGCACAAGAGAAAAGCAGGGTCAGCGTGCAATTGTGAGAGAACGGCTCATTCCAATACAGAATTGAGGTCGGGCACGAGTATTGACTGATTAGAGCACCACTCGCTACGCTCCCCCGCATGGCCCGCAAGCCACGCCTCGACGTCCCCGGCGGGTTCTATCATGTTCTCGCCCGCGGCAATCGCCGCGCCACGATCTTCCATGACGACGCGGATTACCGAGCCGGTGATCATCGATGGGCATGACATGAATAGCCGGCGCGCTTTCTCGCCCGACGAGGTTATCGCGATCGGCGGATCTCCTCGTAATGCGTGGTCACGACTTGATTGAGTGCCTCTCGGAGTTCTTGTCCTACATAGCGGCGGTTTGTGACTTTACGGAGACGTGAAGCGAGTGCCCCATCACCGAGCGTCGACTCGGCCCATTTCACAAAATCCTCTCGGCGATCGTGATACTCCAAGCTCTCCAGGGGAAGCGTCGGGATCAGATGGGACAGCTCATACAAGCTGGCAGCCTCGAGACCAAGGTGACCTTTCTCGGTGCGAAAGGCGAATCGCTTACCGGGAGGGAGGGGACTATCGAGATACTTGTACAGATGGCGGACATGGGGAACCCGCCGGATCGCCGGGCGCATACGGACGATGTCGCCGCCACAGAGCAAGGCGCTTCCCATCGGGATCTGATTGAGGCTCGCGCCCTTCAAGTTGCAGGTGGTGCAGTGAGTCCTCAGACAATCACCGATCATGTTGTCCGTGATTCGGGTGAGGAGCAGGTGGTGCAGAGAGGCGAGGACTGATTGACTGAGGCGGTCGGGACGATACGACACAAAGGCCCATCCCCCAACCTCCAAGACGGGACGAAGCAGCGAGGTAACCTCCCCCCCTTCAAACAGAAATTCTTGGGCTTCATCCAGCACAATCCAATGAGGGCGGAACTTGCGTTCGCGTACTGGGCGTAAGGCGCGCATCAGCTCGGCAACGTAATGACTTCGGAGGGTCACCGGATATTGGCTCAGATCGAGAACCAGAGAGACCCCACCTTCCTCAATGAGTGAGACGACTGCGGAGGGTGAGGGAAGGGTCGATCGGTCACCGCTGATCGAGGCGAAGCGTGGCAGCACGCGCAGCCCGCGAAAGTCCCCTTCGGGATCGATGAGGAGGACTTGATAGTCCTCATGATGGAGTCCTTCCGCGAGCAAGCCGACCATCCATGACTTGCCAGTCGCTGAGTTACCGAAGACACCTAGATTCCTTCCCGCCAATCGTGCTGTAGGTACGCTGATAGGCGCACCCAGCTCTGTTTGTCCGAGCAGAAGCGGCCTCTCGCGTTTGAGAGGGATGTCGAGGAATTTCCCGCCCAATGGATACTCTCTGAGTATCTCAAGGACTCCTTGAGGGCCTGGAGCTTTGGCAAGCACATCCGATATTTCGATGACAGAGGGGACGGCATCGCCCACTGCGACAGAAACCTCGGCTAGTGTCAACATCGAGAGATCATTTTCTGCGTCACCAAAGGCCGCGACGTTTCTGGGAGAGAGACCGCAGAGAGCCAAGAGCCGTTCGAGTCCGGTTCCCTTTGTTGCCCCGGGCGGCAGCACCATCACGGCGCCTTTGTTGTACTCAATCGAAGTGGTACCTCCGTGAGTGCTGAGAATTCGCCACAGGGCTTGATCGTGGGGTGTCCAAGTCGCCGCGATCGCCAGGCCCCGCTCAAAAGGGATTCCCGCGTCTTCCATGGCTTTGAGCAAGTGTGGATCCAATTGTCCGAACGGGAGATAGGTCTCTCCGCTCGCGGTGTGGCTCAGGACCGCACCGTTTTCCCACACGATCCCGGTGAACAGTTCCGCCAAATGGCCGAGCGAGACGGTTTCATAGCGACGCCCCGTGACCAGGAAGAGGACATGACCGCTCGCGCGGCATTGTTCCAGCGCCGTTTCAACGTCGGGAGGGACATCTCCGTTTACGGCGAGCGTGCCGTCGAAATCGAACGCCATGACACGGCGATACATGACAATGATACAAGGTTGAGGTTAAGGCTCGGGTTGGAGAGCGACTCAGAGGTCCACCCTTCCAGGTTCTCGGCCTTGACCTCGGCCTCATCCTTCTTCTCAAATGCCGACCAGAATCCGATGAGCGCTGATTGCCTTCATCGCATTCACGACATCCTCATATGACACGGCAGGGATGCTCCTTCCTTTTGTCTCCTGCGCTGCCAGAAGAAAATCGTTCATTGCAATGATCCCCTGCAACATCCCTTCCTCATCCACCACCGGAAGTCGTCTGACCCGTTCCCGTTTCATGATGTCCAGAGCCGTGTGGACATCATCGGACAGTTGGCACGTGTAGACCTTTCCTGACACCGTTTCCCACACGGTGATGTCCGACGCTGGTTTATTCTTGGTGGCCGCGGCCATACAAATGTCGCGATCGGTGATCATGCCGAGCACCTGGCCCTCTGCGTTCAACACCGGAAGAGCTCCACAGTCGCTGTCCCACATCATCTTGGCTGCAGCGGCCAGGTTCGTGTCGGGACCGCAGCATTGAGCGTCGCTGGTCATGATATCTTGGACTTTCATGGGAACTCCTTTGCGAGAAGTGGATAGGTGTGTGACGGACTTTTCAGTCGCAACTGCTTGTTCGCTACCGTCCTACTAGTGGATCAACTTACCGAAACTGTCGGTCAAGAGGTCATTCACAAATGTAAGAGGGATACATGGGCAAGAATGGGGCCATGAGAGGCGAATTCTACGACTGGCGCAACTATGTGATATTGCCTGGCGTTGGTGAAACAGCCGGCCTTTGGAGGGTGAACTCCTGTGAGGCGATCCGCTACAGAGATCACCTCCGTGTTGTTGCCAAAGGACACAGGCATCTTCAAACCTGAGAGTTCTCGGCCACTCTTTTTCTAGATTCGACACCCCAACAGTCACCCGATGTCGGCGAGTTTGCTTCATAAACAGTCGCTCGGCCTCATTAAAAAACGCTGTCGGAATGGTACAGGCACTCCAATTGCTCCTTGAAGCGTGGCGAACGATTTTCCCCTAACTGAGGAAGTCAGGCGCGAAGCCGCGTCACTCATTGTCAGGAACGATCGGATGGACCATCGATGCGGCGATCGATCTTCACCGTGCAAAAGCCTCAGGCATCCCATCGCATGAACGGTTCCGTTCATCTAAGTGCTGAGACGACAAAGAGGAAGGAGGTCCCATGACAGTATCTCGCCATGTGGAAGAAGCAGCAGGAAAGCTGCAGGAAGCTGCGCGGCAGATCGCACTCGCACGCGAAGGCCCCGACACCAGTGAGAGTCAGAGGGCCTGGCTCGAAGGACTCACGGCCTATTGCGCGGCCCTTGCCGACATCCATACCTATAATAACGAGTCCATTCACGAGAAGCTTCACGAGTTGGCGGGACGGATAGGTTTGAGAAAGTTTCCGTCCTCGTCGTAGTTCGTCGCCGACGATGTCATTCACGAAGCCGCTGCATCTCGCAGTCATCGGAGTCGGGAGAGTCGGACAGGCCTGCGCGGAACTCATCGCTCTGAGCCATGACCTCAGGGTGGGGGCATTCGTTCGTCGGCCGGCCAGCGGAGTGGAAGGACTGCCAGACCACCTCCGACACATTCCGCTGCTGAACCATGTGGGGCAGGTGAGAGGAGTAGACGGAGCGCTGATCTGCGTGCCCACAAACGCCGTCATGGAGGCTGCGTCTCAGATTCTCCAGCATGGAATTCCCATCGTGGACTGCGCAATCCTCCATGGAGAATCGTTTCATGCCCACAAGAAGGCGATCCACAAGCTGGCCCTTCATCACAATGCTCCGGCCGTCGTCGGAGCCGGGTGGGATCCTGGGGCGCTCTCGGTCTTTCGATCCTGGTTGGCACTGCTCACACCCGGAGGGATGACCGAGACGACGCATCGGCCTGGGATTACTCTTCGCCATACAGTCGTGGCCAAGAGCGTCGTGGGCGTGAAAGATGCGCTGTCTACCGAAGTCAGGGCGGCAGACGGCAGGGTGCAGCGTTATGTCTATGTCGAATTGGAAAAGGGAGCGAACGCCGATCTGGTGGCCCAAGCCATTCGTGCCGATCCGCTGTTTCTTGGCGAGGAGACAGAGGTATTTCCCCTGGAAAGTCTCGCCTCGCTCGAACAGGAAGGGCGGGGTGTCGTCGTCGACCGGCGGGGTTCTTCACAACGGCTCGGTCGTCGGCACTTCGTGTTGGAGGGGCGTTTCGACGAGGCGGTGGTGACGGCCGAAGTCATGCTGGCGGCAGCCCGTGCGCTGCCGGACCTCAACCCAGGTGCGCACTCTCTTGCGGACATTCCGCTCAGTGCTTTGTGGGGCGAACTGGCTGACAAGGCGGAGCGGGAATGGCTCTGAGTAGTTGCTGCCTTGCATCTGACCTGCTGAGTCTGTCGGGAGAACTGCTGGTGCTGCAATGATGAGAATCGCGCTGACCGGTGATGTGATGCTCGGACGGTTAGTCGATCAATATGTGGTCCAAAACCGATCTGTGCGTCCCGAGGCGCTCTGGGGCGACGTCCTTCCGATCATGCTTACTGCCGACTGCCGGCTCGCCAATCTGGAATGTGTCATCAGCGATCGGGGAGAAGAATGGCATCCAACTACGAAAGCTTTTCACTTTCGCGCCAGGCCTCGCGCAATCGAATTTCTCCAAGCGGCTAAGATCAACGGTGTGACCTTGGCGAATAATCATGTGCTGGATTACAGTCCTGCAGCCTTGTTGGATTGCTTCACACTGCTTGACCAAGCCGGCATCAAACGGGCTGGCGCCGGACCTACGATGGAAGAAGCACGTGCTGCTCTTGTGCTGGACTTGCCGGAAGGCCTCGTGGCCGTCGTTGCCCTGACGGATAATGAACCGGACTGGGAAGCGACAGGAACGAAACCGGGCGTGAACTACGTTGAGTATGCTGAGTGCGGATTGAAAGAGCCGTACCGATCGCAACTCACTCAAGCGCTGCTATCGGCGCGACGGCTGGCAGACCTCGTGATCGTCAGCGCACACGTCGGTCCGAACTGGGGCGCGCCGTCGAAGGACATCCAGGCGCTGGCGCACGATCTCATCGACATGGGAGCAGACCTCTACTGGGGCCATTCCAATCACACGCCTCAGGGGATCGAACTCTATAAAGGAAAGGCCATTCTCTATTCGACTGGCGACTTCATCGATGACTACATGATCGATAAGGACGAACGAAACGACCTCTCGTTCCTGTTCATGCTTGAAGTGGAAGAAGGCCGCATCGCGCGTGTCAGGCTTCATCCGACCTGCATTGAGGATCTCGGAGTCCGGTTGGCAAATGAACAGGAATCATCGTTCCTAGAAAAGTCCATGAATATGAAATGCGAGACATTTGGAGTGAAGATTGCCTTCGAGAATCATGTCGGAATAGTCACGGTCAAGTAATGTGCAAAGGAGAGACGAACGAGTCTCCTATAGACAAGCCTAGCTGTTGAATTTCAGAGAGAAGACCGACCATGCAGTCCCCTAGTTCCGAGATGGTACATGACAACAGCTGGGAACATTTCCCGCACGAGGCTGATATCGGTGTGCGAGGCATCGGCATGACGAAGGAGGCAGCGTTTGAACAGACAGGACTGGCACTGACCGCCGTGATCACAGAGCCGACGTCGGTTGCGCCGACGCAAACCGTGTCAATCACTTGTGAAGCGCCTGACGACGAATTGCTGTTGGTTGATTGGCTCAATGCGCTGGTCTATGAAATGGCCACGCGGAAGATGCTGTTCAGTCGCTTCACTGTTCGCTTCAACGACCATTCATTGAACGCAACGGCCTGGGGAGAGGCAATCGAAGTAGCGCGACATCAACCGGCCGTCGAGGTGAAAGGCGCCACCTATACCCAACTGTCGGTGAAACGAGACGAGCAGGGTCATTGGATTGCACAGTGTGTCGTGGATGTATAGTTCGCACAAAGACAGGAGGCGATGGTGGACCTCAACTTACTAAAACGGCACGGACGCGACGAATGGCACATTTCTCCACGCGGTAAGATGCGGGTGCCCGGTGTGATCTATGCCACCGAATCGTTGATTCACGACATGGACGAGAAAGTCTACGAGCAAGTGACGAACGTGGCGACGTTACCCGGCATCGTCCAAGCGTCCTACGCGATGCCCGATGCCCATTGGGGCTATGGGTTCCCGATCGGCGGGGTCGCCGCGTTCGACCCTGATCTGGGAGGGGTGGTCTCAGCTGGCGGGGTGGGCTTCGACATTTCCTGCGGGGTGCGCTTGCTTCGTACAGGGCTCACTGTCGAGGATCTCCCAGCGGTGAAAGAACTGCTGGCCGAGGCCTTGTTTCATCGCATTCCCGCCGGGGTGGGAAGTACGGGGCTGGTGCATCTGGACAAGCATGAGATGGATGCCATGCTCGCCGGAGGGGCGAAATGGGCGGTGGGCAAGGGCTACGGGCTGCACGAGGATTTGGAATTCATCGAAGAGCACGGTTGCATGGCCGGCGCCAAACCCGAGAACGTGTCGGATCACGCCAAGAAGCGCCAACAAGATGAAATGGGGACGCTCGGCTCCGGGAACCACTATCTCGAAGTGCAACAGGTCGTGAAGGTATTCGAAACGGACGTCGGTGCGGTGTTCGGAGTGCGCGAAGGCGACCTCGTCGTGAGCATCCATTGCGGCTCGCGCGGACTCGGCCATCAGATCGGCACCGAGTTTCTGAAGAGCATGGTCACCAGCGCGGCACGGCACCACATCGAACTGCCCGATCGTGAATTGGCCTGTGCCCCGATCAATTCCGAGGTGGGCCAGGAATATCTCGGTGCCATGCGGGCGGGGATTAACTGCGCGCTGGCCAACCGTCAAATCGTCACGCATCTTGTCAGGGACGTCTTTGCCGACATCCTGCCACAGGCGACCCTCTCACTCCTCTACGATGTCTCCCATAATACCTGCAAGGTCGAGGAGCATAGGATCGACGGAACGCCGACTCGTCTCTTCGTCCATCGCAAGGGCGCGACGCGGGCCTTCGGCCCCGGCCATCCGGATATTCCTCCCGCCTTACGAGCCGTGGGGCAGCCGGTGCTGATCGGAGGCACGATGGGAACGGCCTCGTATGTGCTTGTGGGGACAGAGGAGAGCATGGCACTGGCCTTTGGGTCTGCCTGCCATGGAGCCGGTCGCAGCATGAGCCGCCACCAAGCGTTGCGGCAGTGGCATGGTCGCGAGGTGGTGAAGGACTTGGCCGGGCGCGGGATTCTCATCCGCAGCCCCTCGATGCGAGGAGTCGCCGAAGAAGCGCCCGGGGCTTACAAGGATGTCAGCGAAGTGGTCGACGCGGCCGATGACGCGAAGCTGGCGAAGAAGATAGCCAGGCTGGAACCGCTCGTGTGTGTGAAGGGATAGCTGCAAAGCGACAGAAAAGTGGCGTGGCCTCTGTCAGGAGAAGTCATCGTGATTGCGGGCAGTGCGAACCCTGACCGGGACGCGGTAATGTCGGCGGATCTGAGAATGTTTACGGGTGGCTGTGTGATCGAGCGATTCCCGGATGAAGAACCAGCCGTTGGAGTCGGTGCGACACAAAGAAGTCGTTCTCGTGCAGCCACTCTCACCTCCCCTGCCCAACCATCTCATCGAGTTGTTGGTCTTTGGACAGCGGATGCCTAATCGTGAGGGGTTATGAACCAAGAATCCTACCCTATTTCTGATGAGTTTCGGAAGCGCGCCCATATCACCGAACAACGGTATCTCGACCTGTACAAACGCTCGGTCGAGGATCCCGAAGGCTTCTGGAGTGAGCAGGCCGACCGGTTTGTGAGTTGGTCTGGACGTTGGAAGAAGGTACTGGAATGGGATTTCCAAAAAGGGCACGTTCGTTGGTTTGAGGGTGGGCGGCTGAACGCCTGTTTCAACTGTGTCGACCGCCATCTGGCGACACGCGGAGAGCAGACGGCGATCATCTGGGAAGGAAACGAGCCGGACCACAGTCGCACGATCACCTATCGAGAACTGCACGAACAGGTCTGTCGCTTGGCGAACGCACTCAAAGATCGAGGCATCGGCAAGGGCGACCGGGTCTGCCTCTACATGCCGATGATTCCCGAAGCCGTCTTCGCCATGCTCGCCTGTGCCCGCATCGGCGCGATCCATTCAGTCGTGTTCGCCGGGTTTTCTTCAGAGGCCTTCAAACATCGCGTCCGGGACAGTGATTGCCGGCTGGTGATCACCGTGGACAGCTATCGACACGGCAACAAGACCATCAACCATAAGGAGAAGACGGATCAGGCCTTGCAGGGCTGTCCCAGTGTCAAAACGGTGCTCGTCGTCAAACGACTCGGTCTGGACATTCCGTGGGACAGTGCGCGGGACGTTTGGTATCACGAGGCTGTGGCCGACAGTTCGTCTGAATGCCCGGTAGTGGAGATGGACGCCGAAGATCCGCTGTTTATCCTCTATACCTCCGGCTCGACCGGCAAACCGAAAGGCGTCGTGCACACGACGGGCGGCTACTTGCTGTTCGCCGCCATCACGCACAAATACGCGTTCGATTATCATGAGGGTGAGGTGTACTGGTGTACGGCCGACATTGGTTGGATTACGGGCCACACCTATACGGTGTATGGTCCGTTGGCCAACGGCGCAACAACGCTGCTGTTCGAAGGCGTGCCGAATTATCCCGATTACTCTCGTTTGTGGCGGCTCATAGACAAACACCAGGTCAATATTTTCTACACAGCGCCGACGGCGATCCGTGCCCTGATGGCGCAAGGCGATGAGCCGGTGAAAAAGACCAGCCGCCGGAGCTTGCGCATGCTGGGTAGCGTCGGGGAGCCCATCGATCCCAAGTCCTGGGAATGGTTCTATCGCATCGTCGGCGAGCAGCGGTGCCCTATTGCAGATACTTGGTGGCAGACGGAAACGGGTGGGCTGCTCTTGACTCCGCTGCCCGGCGCGATGGCATTGAAGCCAGGTTCCGTCGCAAAGCCGTTTTTCGGCGTCGTCCCGGCCATCGTGGATGAGAAAGGGAACATTCTCGAAGGAGCGGCTCAGGGCCGCCTGGTCATCACGCACCCATGGCCCGCGCTGGCTCGTACGATCCATGGAAGCCATGACCGCTATCTCAAGACCTATTTTAGCCGTTTTCCTGGGCTCTACGACACGGAGGACGGTGCCCGGCGCGATGCCGACGGGTATTACTGGATCTCCGGGAGAATCGACGACGTCTTGAACGTGTCCGGCCATCGCATGGGGACTGCCGAGTTGGAGAGCGCGTTGGCCAAGCATCAGGACGTGGCCGAAGCCTCCGTCGTGGGGTTCCCCCACGAGATCAAGGGGCAGGGGATCTATGCTTATGTCGTCCCGAAGATAGGTGTTGCGGCATCGGCGACATTGCGTGCCGAGCTCATCGAACAGGTGCGCCGGGAAATCGGTCCGATCGCCACACCCGATTACATTCAATGGGCCGAGGCTCTTCCAAAGACACGCTCGGGAAAGGTCATGCGCCGCATCTTACGAAAAATTGCGGTGAATGAATTGGATGACCTGGGGGATACCTCGACACTCGCCGATCCCTCCGTGGTCGATGCCTTGATCGCACACCGCAGGGGATCCTGACAAGGGCCAGGCGCTGTATCGAGAACGCTGCTGACGCGAATCTATCGCGGAAGGTGGCCAGGCTGGAACCGCTCATGTGTGTGAAGGGGTAGGAGAAGAGAGGTCAGGGTTAGGAGGGACGTATGGACATGAACCGCATGACGCTGAAGCTCCAGGAGGCGCTGCAGGCTGCCTCAGCCCACGCGATGCGCCGAAGCCATCAAGGCATTGACATCGAGCACCTGCTGCTCGCGCTGATGGAACAAGAAACAGGTCTGACTGGTCCGCTGCTTGAACAGGCGGGTGTCTCTCCGGCCGCGGTACTGAAGGCCGCCTCGGCGGCCTTAGACAAGCTTCCACAGGTGCAGGGACCCGGATCAGCGCCCGGACAGATCTATGTGACGCAGCGCTTATCGCAGGTGCTGACCCAGGCCGAACAGGAGATGCGAGGACTGCACGATGAATACGTGAGCGTGGAGCATGTCCTACTCGCGATGGTGGGGGAAGGGGGCATTTTTAGACAGCTCGGATTAACGCGCGATCGGCTATTATCCGCGCTTCAACAAATACGGGGGAACCAACGGGTGACCAGTCAGGACCCCGAAAGCACCTATCAAGCGCTTGAAAAGTATGGTCGTGATCTCACCAGATTAGCCGGGCAAGGCAAGCTGGACCCGGTCGTGGGACGGGACGAAGAAATCAGACGGGTGATTCAGATCCTGTCCCGCCGCACCAAGAACAATCCGGTGCTCATCGGTGAGCCCGGGGTGGGGAAGACGGCGATTGTGGAGGGATTGGCCCAGCGAATTGTCAAAGGAGATGTGCCCGAAGGCCTGAAGCACAAACGTCTCATCGTGCTGGACATGGGAGCCTTGATCGCTGGAGCCAAGTATCGTGGAGAATTCGAGGAGCGCCTCAAGGCGGTCCTCAAGGAAGTCCAGTCGGGCCATGGGCAGATTCTGATGTTCATTGATGAGTTGCACACCGTCGTTGGGGCTGGCGCGGCTGAAGGCGCGATGGATGCGGCCAACATTCTCAAACCCATGCTGGCCCGCGGCGAACTGCATATGATCGGGGCGACCACACTCGATGAGTACCGCAAGCATATTGAAAAGGATGCTGCGCTCGAACGCCGGTTTCAGCCGGTCCTCATCGGTGAACCGACGGTTGAGGACACGATCTCGATTCTACGAGGACTCAAAGAACGATACGAAATCCACCACGGTGTGCGTATCAAGGATGCCGCACTGATCGCAGCCACCAAACTATCGCACCGATACATCGCGGACCGCTTTTTGCCGGACAAGGCCATTGATCTCATGGATGAGGCGGCCGCTCGCCTCCGGACTGAGATCGACAGTATGCCGGCAGAGTTGGATGAGATCTCGCGAAAGGTCCTGCAGTTGGAGATTGAGCGGGAAGCTCTCCGCAAGGAAACCGACCCAGCCAGTCGCGCACGATTAGAGGCGCTCGAAGAGGAATTGGCCGAGAAGGTGCGCGATCGGGATGTGCTAAAGACCCACTGGGAAACGGAGAAAGTGT
>JARFPM010000074.1 GCA_030444405.1 Nitrospira sp. | reverse complement strand
GCATTATCGTCAGCGGCGATCCACGTGAGATCGCTGCCCTCGAACAATGGGCTATGCCTCAGCCGGCCAGTCGTGTCGCACAGTGAACGGGTGGGCCGGCGCTAGCTTGACGTGGGTGAGGAGAATTCAGGATAATTCAGACTGATTTCCGGTGCGGAAAATCTTTGAGCAGCCGAGCATTGCCGAAGTGGCGGAACTGGCAGACGCACTAGATTCAGGGTCTAGCGCCCGCAAGGGTGTCCGGGTTCAAATCCCGGCTTCGGCACCAAGCAGCATGTGTGCGTATCGGCGTCTCATGAGGCGTCGCCTCTCTTCTGTGCGCCACCCAGAGAAGCACCGCCAGTAGTTCTTGCCTTGCTAAGGCCGACTCACTCGTATCGTTGGCTCTGTAGCTCAGTATCGTAATTGATGCCCACAGATAGACGCCGCCAGTGGTTCAACTCATTATCGGGTTCAGCGGATTGGCCGTCGACAGGTCACGACCTCAAGTGACGTTCCATCGATTGAGTTATACACCGAAAGCAATATTTTGATGACATCGTGGCCTCGCTCGACAAGAATGGGTTCATCCGCAGTCTGCTGTGCTATGGTGGAATAAAATAGTTCGCTTTTTGCAACCGAGCGAAAGACATGAGGTCTCAAGGCTCTTGGCGGTGCTGAAAGGCAGGTACACGATGAGGCTAGTCGTACTCGTAGGTGTTTTGATCCTGACCGGTGCGACTGTCGCGGTAGCGATGCACGAGCGCAGTACAATCTCGGACTGCTGTATGCCAGTGGCCTGGGAGTGACGCACGACTACCAGGCGGCATTGAAATGGCATCGCCAGGCAGCGCAGCAGGGCCACTTCGGGGCGCAGGGTGAATTGGGCCAGATGTATGCTAAGGGGGACGGCGTTCCACAGGATTACGTTCGTGCCCATATGTGGTACAGCGTGGCTGTGTCATCAATGACTGGCGGATCACAGAAAGAGTTGATAAAGGATCGAGACAGGATCGCATCACGGATGACGCCGGAGCAGATCGCGAAGGCGCAGCAGATGGCAGAGCAGTGCCAAGAGTCGAACTTCAAGAAGTGCGGGGAGAAGTAGGGATTTCGCCGGAGCTTGAGGCACATGTTCGGCGACCACATCCTTCATCAAGGTTTCGTCACCACAGTGAGTACCGCTGAATCTGCCACACTCTTGTAGCCATCCCTGGCGGATGAGATTCCCGCAACAGAGTTTCCTCCATTACGTTGACCTGTGGTTCAGGGGCGTAACCTCCCCCTAAGGCCGATGAGTCACCTCCGTACACTCAGCATTTCAGCACTGTGTGAGGTGAGCTGATCACCTCGCGGGAACTCCACCAGTGGACACCTCTCTCTATTGGGATATAGACTGAAGGAGTCAGGCTATGGGGTGCTCTCTGCTCCCCCTATCTCAATGGTTCAGAGTCATTGAGAGGAGGGACATGATGATGCGTCGAGCCTCTATAATCCTCCCAAATTGGGTGGGGATTGTTCTCCTTGGGGGAATGGGGTTTTGTGCGGCCTTGCCACTGGATATCGGTGCCGGAGCAGATGATACGGCACTCGAGCGCCCGGGATTCTCGCTGATCACCCGGGATGGCTCGGGCGACGCCGGTCAGTTCACGTCGATCGCCATTGGGGCCGACGGCCTGGCTCTGATCAGCTACTACGATGCGACGAACGGCGATCTCAAAGTCGCCCACTGTTCGAACCAGGCCTGTACCTCCGCGACCATCAGCTCTCTGGACCGCACTGGCGATGTCGGCCAGTATACTTCCATCGGGCGTGGAAGCGACGATCTCGGTCTGATTACCTACTACGACGCAACGAATGGAGATTTGAAAGTCGCACACTGTTCCAACCCCGCCTGCACGTCGGCCACGATCAAGACGCTTGATCACAATGGGAACGTCGGGCAGTACACGTCGGTCACCATCGGCACCGACAAGTTGCCTCTCATCACCTACTACGATGTTACCAACGGCGACCTGAAAGTGGCGCATTGCAACGACGTCACCTGTGAGGCCGCGACGATTACCGTCCTCACGTTTCTTCAAGCCGAAGGGAACGTCGGCCTCTACTCCTCGGTCACGATGGTTATGAGCCAGGGCGTCATCAGCTATTATGACGCCACGGATCACTACTTGAAGTCCGCCCTCTGCCCGGATGTGGCCTGCACGGAACCGACCCTCACGACGACCCCCGATAAAACCGCCGATGTGGGCCAATACAGTTCCGTGACGATTGGGACGACGGATAGTCGGCCGCTCATCAGCTATTACGATGCGACGAACGGAGATCTTAAAGTTGTCCACTGCGAAGAGGTGCTGTGCGTGACCCCGACGCGTACCGTTCTTGAGAGCGAAGGCAATGTTGGCCAGTACACCTCCATTGTGGTCGGACGTGACGACCGGGGGATCATCAGCTACTACGACGTGACGAATGGAGATTTGAAAGTCGCGCACTGCAACGATATCACCTGTGCTTCGGCCACGCTCGCGATGATCGATACAGCCGGCAATGTCGGCCAGTACACGTCCGTTGCCATCGGGACCGACGGGTTTCCCATCATCAGCTACTACGATGTCACCAATGCCGATCTAAAAGTCGCGCACTGCGGCGACGAGGGTTGTACATCTGCCACGGTCACCCCGCTGGATGGGGCAGCCATCAATGTGGGCGCGCCGTCGTCAATGGTGCTGGGAACTGACGGCAAGGCGTTTCTCAGCTACTACGATGCGACACATGGCGACCTCAGAGCCGTTCACTGCGCGGATCTCGTCTGTGCCTCTGCCACGCTGACAACCGTCCACAGCCAGGGTGATGTCGGTCAGTTCGTCTCCGTCGCCATCGGCGCTGATGGGCTGCCGCTCATCAGCCACTACGACGCGACCAACGGGAATCTGCGAGTAGTGCACTGCGATGATGTCGCCTGTATCACCGCAACACACCACGTGTTGGACGAGTCAGGGCAAGTCGGCCAGTTCACGGCGATGACCGTCGGAACCGATGGCCGGGGGCTTATCAGTTATTACGATGCGACGAACAAGGATTTGAAAGTGGCGCATTGCAACGACTTGGTCTGTAGCTCAGCTCGGATCGCCACGCTTGCCAGTCAGGGCGACGTCGGGCAGTTCACCTCAATCACCGTCGGCGCCGACGGTCATGGCCTGATCAGTTATTTTGACGCCACCAACCAGGATCTCAAGGTTGCGCATTGTGACGATCTGGAATGTCGGTCAGCGACGCATCGCACCATCGATGGTCCCGATCAAGTGGGTCAGTACAGCTCCGTGACGATTGGATCAGACGGATTTGGCTTGATCAGCTATTACGATGCGACCAACGGCGATCTGAAAGTGGGGCACTGCAATGATCTAGTGTGCAGCACGGCGAAGGTTGCCACCCTGATCAGACAGGACAATGTCGGCCAATTCACCTCGATCACCATTGGTCCAGATGGGAGAGGCCTCATCAGCTACTACGATGCGACGAATGGGGATCTACGAGTCGCCCACTGCGTCGATGTGGAGTGTCGGTCAGTGACCCATACGGCCGTCCAGAGCCAGGACAGTGTCGGTCAGTTCACAACGATTATCATCGGGACTGATGGTCGAGGCCTCATCAGCTACTACGATGCGACGCACGGCGATCTGAAAGTTGCACACTGCTCCAACAGCCTCTGTGTGCCGTACCACCGCCGTTGAATCGAAACCTTCAGCATGCAATCGACTGGTTCTGTCGCAAAGGTCTATGACGAACGTAACCTTCTGATCTCTTCTAGTGTTGTCTCGATTTCCTTCGGTGAGTTGAGGAGACTCGGCGCAAGGCGGACATACTTCGTTGCGTAGGGCGTGACGTTGCTGACAATGCTACGCTGGCGGAGTTTGTCCACGGCTGCGCGCGGCGCCAGGCCGGCGACCTCAAAGCATACGATTCCCGCGGAGAGGTCCTGCGACATCGGCGTGCGCAAGGTGACATGGGGCATGGCTGCGAGGCCCTGCTTCAACTGCTGATTGAGTTCATAGATCCGTCGAGTCATTTTGGAATTTCCAATGGCCTGATGAAACGTGAAGGCTTCATCCAGCGCCCATCGATGTTCGAATGAATGGAACCCGCCGGGGGTCATATGAACAGACGGAGGGAGATCCTTCGATGATGCGTTCTTCATCCAGAGTTCATAGGCCTGAATATTAAAGGTCGGGATGGTGGCTTGGGCGATCGGCCAGGCCAGCGGGTGGCCCCAGACGACGCCGGTTCCACGCGGGCCGAACATCCATTGTTCAGGGTGAAGGCGAAAGCGATCCTACCAGCCTGACGTCCAGAAAAGTCCGTGCGTGGTGAGCCTGTCGAACCATGAACGACACGTTAGGAAATCGCTTGCCCTTCGACTTACTCAGGGCGAACGGATCCCACAAGAGCTGTTAGAAGGCTACACTAGGACTGATAGCTTTCGATCGGCGGGCAGCTGCAGACAAGATGGCGATCGCCGTAGGCCTCGTCGATGCGGCTGACGCTCGGCCAGAACTTGCTGTTCTTCAGCCAGGGAGCAGGGAACGCCGCCTGTTCGCGGCTATAGGAGCGATTCCACTCCGTCGCCGTCACGATCGCGGCGGTATGAGGGGCGTTCTTCAGTACGTTGTTCGTTCGCGGTTGGCGTCCGTCAACGATCTCCTGAATCTCGGCGCGGATCAAGATGAGGGCTTCACAGAACCGATCGAGTTCGCTTTTCGCTTCACTTTCCGTCGGTTCGATCATGAGCGTGCCGGCCACCGGGAACGACACCGTCGGCGCATGGAAGCCGTAGTCCATCAATCGCTTGGCGACATCCATCGCCTCCACGCCGGCGCTTTGCTTAAATTCACGAAGGTCGAGGATAAACTCATGCGCCACCAGCCCGGAGTCACCGCGGTACAGAATGGAGTAGTGTTTTTCCAGGCGCTTCGCCATGTAGTTGGCATTGAGGATGGCCACCTGTGTGGCTGTGGTCAATCCGTCACGACCCATCAACGCAATGTACGCCCAGGAAATCGGAAGGATGCTCGGACTCCCGAACGGAGCCGCCGAGACGGGACCGACGGCTTGAGGCCCTCCAAGCTTGACCACGGGATGCCCCGGAAGAAAGGGCACGAGATGCTGTGCCACTCCGATCGGTCCCACGCCGGGTCCTCCACCTCCATGGGGAATACAAAACGTCTTATGGAGATTGAGATGGCAGACATCCGCCCCGATGTCACCCAGACGGCAGAGGCCCACCATGGCGTTCATATTGGCCCCGTCGATATACACTTGACCGCCATGGGTATGGACGATTTGGCAAATGCGCCGCACGCTTGCCTCAAACACCCCGTGGGTTGACGGATAGGTGAGCATCAGGGCCGACAATCGGTCTCGATATTGAGCGGCCTTGGCCTCCAAGTCGGCGACATCCACGTTTCCGTTCCGATCGCACGCGACGACGACAACCGTCATGCCGACCATGGCGGCGCTGGCGGGGTTTGTGCCGTGGGCCGATACGGGAATCAAACAGACATCTCGGTGTGTCTCTCCCTTTGAACGATGGTAGGCTCGAATCACCATCAGGCCCGAATATTCGCCCTGGGACCCGGCGTTCGGTTGGACCGAGAAGGCCGCAAACCCGGCAATCTCGGCCAGCCACGATTCGAGCTGGCCGATCACGGTCCGATAGCCAAGCGTTTGCTCAGCCGGCGCGAAGGGATGCAGACGAGCGAACTCCGGCCACGTCACCGGGAGCATTTCAGCGGTGGCATTCAGCTTCATGGTGCAGGAACCCAACGGAATCATCGAATGGACGAGGGACAGATCTTTGGCCTGCAGCCTGTGGAGATAGCGGAGCATCTCATGTTCCGAGTGATAGCGATGGAAGACTTCATGCGTCAGATATGGGCTTGTCCTGGCCAAAGGAGACGAGTAGTTGAGATCGACGGCGGCCACGAGATCGGGGAGGCGGAACGGCAACTGCTCATGCCCGACGAAGATTTTCAGGAGACGGTTAACTTCCTGCTCGGAGCTGACTTCGTCGAGTGAGACGCCGATTGAGCCGTCCTCATAGCGCCGGAAATTGATTCCCTGTGCATCAGCCCGTGTCGCGATCTGATCCGCTTGGGCCTTGGACAGTGGTACCCGGACCGTATCGAAGAAGACTTTCGGTAGGACGTCGAACCCAAGTCGACGCAGTCCTTCAGCCAACAGCAACGTGAGGCCGTGTACACGCTCGGCCATCCGACGTAATCCCTCCGGCCCGTGGTATACCGCATACATGGCGGCCATGACGGCCAACAAGACTTGAGCCGTACAGATGTTACTGGTGGCCTTCTCCCGTCGAATGTGTTGCTCCCTAGTCTGAAGCGAAAGCCTGACGGCCGGTTTGCCGGTCACATCTCTTGAGATACCGACAAGGCGACCCGGCACCTGCCGTTTATACTCCTCTCTGGTGGCGAGAAACGCAGCATGGGGTCCACCGAATCCGAGCGGGACACCGAACCGTTGTGTCGAACCGACGGCAATATCGGCACCGAATTCCCCGGGCGAGCGGAGCAAGGTCAGGGCTAGAAGATCGGTAGCAACCGCCACAAGAACACCGGCCTCATGAGCCTGGGAGACCAATGCGCTGAAATCACCCACATAGCCGTCCGTAGCCGGGTACTGCAACAGCATGCCGCACAGCTGAGGACGCGAACAATCAACGGACGAGGCAACACCGGTCTTGATGACGATACCCAGCGGCTCGGCTCTGGTCTGCAACACCGCCAAGGTCTGTGGATGGCAGTCGCGCGAGACAAAAAATTCCTTTCGCTCCTCGCCTGTGGTGCGGGCGATGGTGTAACACATCGCCATCGCTTCGGCTGCAGCGGTCGCTTCGTCCAACAGCGAGGCATTTGCCAGCGGCAGACCAGTCAAGTCGGCCACCATGGTCTGGAAGTTCACGAGCGCCTCTAAGCGGCCTTGTGAGATCTCGGCTTGGTAGGGGGTGTATTGTGTGTACCATGCGGGATTTTCTAGAATGTTTCGCTGGATCACGCCCGGAGTGACGCAATCGTAGTACCCCATGCCGATCAGCGATCGATAAACCTTATTTTGAGACGCGATGCCTTTCAGGCGGGCCAGGACAGCCTGCTCGCCGTCGCCGGCCGGAACGTCCATGGATCGACGAAAACGAAGGTCGGAGGGAACGGCCGCATCGGCCAACGCGTCAAGCGACAGTAGCCCCAACGCGGCCAACATCTCCTGAATATCGGCCCTTGTGGGACCCAGGTGCCGGTGACTAAAATCATCAGTCGGTTGGAGCCAATGCTGAGTGGTCATGGAGTCGGCTAGCCCTCTGTTGGGTCCGCAGAGGATGGGTTGAGTCGTGTCCCTGTCAACGGCCTAGGTTACCATGCTGGTTAGCTCTTTTCCAAGAGACGGAACTCGCTGTTTGGAGATGATCTGGTGGTGGTCATGAGATCGCTGCGTTGTGAGAAGATCTCGTCCAAAGCAGCCATCGGGCTCGGCTAGTACTCCGCTGGGCAAACCGTCTTGCAGAGCCGCTGGCTTTGATTGCTTTTCATATTATTCACGCTATTGTTAGCTCGTACCTCCAGTTCGGAGAGCTGACTATGATCGCCACGAAGCGGGGCTCCAATGAACGGACAGGGAAGGGATCCGCGCAGCGCTTCTCGATGGCAAAGGCTATCGTTGCGACGCTTGTTCTCGGTACCACGGTGCTTATCGGATGCGCGGGATACGCGATTTTCAAGAACCAGAGTCTGGCAACCAAATTCCTGGCTCCCCATTTACCGACAAGTCAGCCCAGCGTGGTTCTCACAGATTCGCGGTCGAAGCCCTTCCAACCCGATGTCCGTCTGACTCGTGAAGGGATCGACCTTCTTCTCGACGCACTCGACGAGGCCGTTCGACGAAAGGATGTCGACGGCGTTCTGCGTCACATTACTCACGACGCGACCATCACCATTCATCTGAAACAGGGCCCGCAACAACAGATGGCCATGCTGACGCGGGAAGACTACCGGAAGACCCTCGCCATGAGTTTCGCCTTTCCCAGCGCCAACGACTTCACTCGCACGAATACGTCCGTGTCGTTGGCCTCGGATGAGCGCAGCGCGAAAGTCTCCTTCAAGTCGACAGAGACGCTTCGACAGGCCAATCGGGAATTCAAGACGGAAGCTGAAGAAACGCTGGTCTTCAATATCCGCGACGGCAGGCCCATGATTACCTCTCTAGAACAGACCTTCCCCGGCGATTCGACCTAGTCTCGGCTTCGTGACGATTGAGAGCTTCTCTAAGCTTCAAGATTCACAGTTATCGGTCTGGTATAATCACGCCGCTGCTCAATATTTGTTGGAGTGTGTATGCGCGTGCTTGTCATAGAAGATGAAACCAAAGTCGGCTGTTTTATTAAGCGGGCGCTTGAAGAGGAAAGCTATGCCGTCGACCTCTGTGAGGACGGAGCCAAAGGGTTAGAGATGGCCCTGGCGACCAACTATGACCTCCTGGTCGTCGACGTGATGCTGCCCTCCATGTCCGGTCTGGATGTGTTGAAGAATATCCGTCGCGAACGGATCCACACACCGGTGCTGATCCTCTCGGCGCAATCCCAGATCGATCAACGGGTCAAAGGCCTGGATGCGGGTGCCGACGATTACCTGACCAAACCGTTTGCGATCGATGAGCTCTTGGCGCGCGTTCGAGCCTTATTGCGTCGTGGGGCATCCGAAAGTCCAGGGATCCTTCAGGTGGACGACCTGATGCTCAACCCGGCGACCCGTGATGTAACCAGGGGGGGGCAACGCATCGATTTGACGCTGAAAGAGTATGCCTTACTCGAATACCTGATGCGTCACACAGGCCGCGTCCTCACCCGGCCCATGATCTCCGAACATGTGTGGAATCAAGATTTCGACACCTTTACGAACGTCATCGATGTCTATGTGAACTACCTCCGGAACAAAATTGATCGAGGCCGAACCAAGAAACTGATCCATACTATTCGGGGTAGCGGGTATATGCTGAAGGCCGACTAGCGTGATCCTGAAACAAGCCCCGCGCTTCCCCAGTGACTCGAGGCGCAGCGAACTGACAGCACGACTTCGTCACCACCGACCAGGAGCTGACCCATGCCGCTACGCGTCCGGCTGACCCTGTGGTATGGGACCGCCCTCGCCCTGGTCTTGATCATTTTCTCGGTGGTGCTGTACGCCATTACGGCGAGAAATCTCCGTGACACAGTGGATGAATCTTTAGAAGAAACGGCCACGACGGCGGTGCGGTCGCTCGAGGAGCGTGGATTTCTTCCACTGATTAACGAAGAGGAACTGCTCTCGCAATTTCCCGAACTGACGCGAATCGATAAGTTCTTCCAGATCTTCAGCCCCTCCGGCACGATCACGATCCGTTCCCCGAATATCAAACAACACGAAGTTCCACTGAGCCGGATCGCCCTTGATGCCGCGTTCGCCGGACAGAGCATTTTTGAGTCGGCCAGGTATCCCAAGGAGCCTCCGTTGAGGCTGATCTCCGTGCCGATCATGTATCGAGGTAATCTCCTGTATATCGTGCAGGTCGGCACGTCGATGGAATCGGTTGGAGAGACACTCCAACGCTTCCTCGTTCTCCTGGTTGTGGCGATTCCCATCGCCCTGGCTGTGTCTCTGGCGGGGGGATGGTTCTTGGCGGGACGAGCGTTACGTCCTGTCGATAAGATCACCCTTGCTGCGCAGCGCATTGCCGCAGGAGATCTCAGCCAGCGTCTCAGCATGCCGACGGCTCAGGACGAAATCGGCCGCCTGGCCGCCACATTCAACAATATGATCGGGCGGCTGGATGCCTCGTTCCGCCAAATTCGTCAATTCACCAGCGACGCCTCGCATGAGTTGCGGACTCCTCTGACGGTGATGAAAGGCGAAACAGACCTGGTTCTGCGGCGGCCCCGGTCGCTCGACGACTATAAGTCGGTGCTTGAGAGCAATCTGGAAGAGATCGATCGAATGACTCGAATCGTCGATGAACTGTTGTTCCTCTCCCGTGCCGACATGGGAGAAGTCAAAGTGGAATCGCTGCCTGTCGCGATGGAGTCGCTGGTGGAGGATATTCATCGTCAGGCCAAGTTGCTCGCACAGGACCGCAATGTTGAGGTTCTGCTGGGAACCGTTATGCCGGTGGTGGTTCAGGGCGACGACCTGCGGCTTCGCGAACTGCTGCTCAATCTCGTCGAGAATGCGATGAAGTATTCTCATCCGGGGGGGAAGGTTGAGATCTCGTTGTTGAATGACGGTCGGGAGGCCCGGCTATCGGTTACAGACCATGGCATCGGCATCGCCCCAGGCGATCACAAGAAGATTTTCCACCGTTTCTTCCGCACCGATGTAGCCAGAGCCCACACAAAGAAGGGGACGGGTCTCGGTCTCGCCATCTGCGCCTGGATCGCGGATTTGCACAAGGGCCGGGTAGAAGT
Organism: Nitrospira sp.; assembly: GCA_030444405.1. Taxonomy (GTDB): domain Bacteria; phylum Nitrospirota; class Nitrospiria; order Nitrospirales; family Nitrospiraceae; genus Nitrospira_D. The sequence goes on along the minus strand of JARFPM010000074.1, from coordinate 4,231 downwards.
CAAAAGCGATCTTGGCCAGGGATCAACCTTCACCGTTGTGCTACCGCTCGCTCATCCCGGTGCTTAGCGAAGTTTGATCCTCGATGAATCCCCCTCTCATCACCGGTGCTTAGTTCTTGTATTCGAAACTGGGCAACACCCTTGTCGTTTCAGGAGGCTGTTCAAAAAGTGGGTTCAGCACGGCCCACCGCAAGCGAGGGTCCGAGGCGTTCCTTGTGTCACCCGCCCACCCTAAGCTGTCCAAGCAGCTCTTTCTCCGAGGGTAGGTTGAGGGGCTGAACGATACGAGAGCGGTGCTAACAGGCTCTTTCACCAGCTGCTAGTCGAACACCACCGTCTTTCTTCCGTAGATTAACACCCGCCGCTCTATGTGACGCCGCACGGCGCGTGCTAGCACAATCTCCTCCAAGTCGCGTCCTTTCCGTACGAGATCGTCCACTGTATCCCGATGTCCGACGCGAATCACGTCTTGCTCGATGATAGGCCCTTCGTCCAAATCTTGGGTCGCATAGTGTGCCGTCGCTCCGATGATCTTGACGCCGCGGTCGTAGGCCTGCCGGTAGGGGTTGGCTCCGATAAAGGCAGGAAGAAAGGAATGGTGAATGTTGATGACCGGGCAGCCGACCTGAGCCAAAAACTCTTCGGTGAGGACTTGCATGTAGCGAGCCATAACCACAAGCTCCACCCGGTACTCTTTCAGCAGCGCCAAGACCTGTCTTTCTTGTTGCGGCTTAGTCTCCTTCGTCACAGGATAGACGGCAAAGGGAATGTTGAAGAGATCAGCCCAGCTCGTGCAGGTGTCGTGATTCGAGATGATGACGGGAATATCGATGTGCAGCTCGCCTCGACGGTGCCGCTGGAGGAGGTCGGCCAGACAGTGATCTTGTTTCGAGACCAGCAAGCCGACAGGGGTTCGGCGGGTGGACGGATACACTTCGTAGTGCATGTCGTACACTTTCGCGATCGGAGCGAAGGCGGCCGGAATGTCGGCAGAGGGAATCTGGAATCCCTCCGTGGCGAATTCCATCCGCATGAGAAAATCGTTCGTGTCCTCGTCAGTGTGATGGTCGGAATTGAGGATGTTGCCGCCGAAATCGTGGATGAACCCCGACACTCGTGCGACGATGCCTTTCCGGTCTTTGCAATGGACCAGCAGAATGATCGAATCTTTTCCCTGTGCCGACAATTGGTGGGTACTCCTGTGTTGGCGGTTGTTAGGAGTGTACCAGGAGCGGGAAGAAACCACACTCACTAGACAGAATTCGTGACGATACGTCCGAGGAGGTCGAAGGCCGCGGCATCGGTAATCTCGACCTTACAGAAATCACCAGGTGCGGGAGATGGGACATTTTGACGCGTTGGGCGTTGTGGAGTGAGGTCGGACTTGCCTTCGTTGATGTAGACGACACCGTCGATTTCAGGGGCGAGCCCCTCGTGGCGGCCTTCCAGAACGTGTTCTGTTTCCTCGGATGGTCCATCGATGAGCACTTCGAGGATAGAACCAACTTTGGCCATTCCTTTGGCGGCTGAAATCGACTCCTGAATGGAGAGGATCGCGTTGCGACGCTCATCCATGACCTCCCCCTCGACCTTTTCGTCCAACTCGGCTGCAGGAGTCCCTTCCTCATCCGAATAGAGAAATACCGCGACCCGGTCGAACTCAGCCTGTTCCACATAGTGCCGCAGCTCGGTGAAGGCAGCGTCGGTTTCTCCCGGGAAGCCGACAATAAAGGCTGTCCGGAAGGTTGCCGTGGGGATGCTGGTCCGGATGCGACCGACGAGAGATTCAATGGCAGCGCGATCGCCCAGCCGATGCATGCGTTTGAGCATCCGGTCATTGATGTGTTGAAGCGGCATGTCGATATACTTCGTGATCTTTTCTTCTCCGGCATAGAGATCCAGCAGATCATCCGTGACTTGCTGTGGGTACAGGTAGAACGGCCTGATCCATCGGAGTTTGTCAACCTTCACCAATTCACGGAGCAGTTGGACCAGCCCTTGGCGAAGTCCGAGATCGACGCCGTAGTTGATCGTATCTTGTGAGATCAGATTGATCTCTTTAACCCCTTTTTCCGCCAGTTGCCGCGCTTCTGCAACAATGGATTCCACCGGCCTGCTGCGCTGCTTACCCCGCATCAGCGGAATAGCACAAAACGTACAGTTGCGGTTGCATCCTTCGGCGATCTTCACATAGGCGCTATGCTGCTTGCCGAGTCTCAGGCGAGGGGCCAATTCATCGTAGAGATAGGGTGGTTGACTGATCCAGAGACGGCGATGCCGCTTTTTGGGGGCTAGGAGGTCCCGGCAGATGTCGGCGATCTTGCCGAATTCCCCGGTGCCGACCACCGCATCCAACTCCGGTAACTCTTTCAGCAAATCTCCTTGATACCGCTGGGCCAGACAGCCGGCGGCAATGAGAATGCGACAGGCCCCCTTCTTTTTCAGCTTGCCATGTTCGAGAATGGTGCTGATCGATTCTTCTTTGGCCTCTTCGATGAAGCCGCAGGTGTTGATGATGACGACTTCGGCTTGTTTTGGATGACTGGTCAGCTGAAACCCCTCGGTCGCGAGGGTGCCGAGCATGATTTCCGAGTCGACCTGATTTTTGGAACAGCCAAGATTGACAAATCCGATCGTAGTCTTCTGGGGACTGGCTCCGATCAGTGATCGGTGCCTGTCCTTTTGGGCTGCTGGCTTCTTACGCCGTGGAGTGATCAGTGGCTGCGACATGGAGGCAGTCTACGGGAGGGTCAAAAAGACTGTCAATCAGACCCTTGCGGGAGGCCGCCCACTTCCCCTACAGTGCGCCTCATGATTCGAACCTTTCAGGGCATTAGGACGACGATCCCAAAATCATGCTTTATTGAAGAAACGGCTGTTGTGATCGGCTATGTGGTCATGGGGGAGGACTGCGGTGTCTGGTTCAATGCCGTGATCCGGGGTGATGTCCACTACATCCGGATCGGAAATCGAACCAACGTGCAGGACCTCTGCATGCTCCATGTGACTCACGACACCCATCCGCTGGTCATCGGCAATGACGTCACAATCGGCCATCACGTGGTGCTGCACGGCTGTACGATCCATGATCGCGTGTTGGTGGGCATGGGTGCGATTATCATGGACGGCGCAGTGATCGGGGAGGATTCTGTGGTGGGAGCCGGGGCCTTGGTAGTCGAAGGCACGGTCGTGCCGCCAAAAACCTTAATCCTTGGATCGCCGGCAAAAGTCAAGCGACCGGTCACAGAGAAGGAGTTGGCCTGGATTAGAGAGTCGGCAGAGAACTATGTGAGATACGCCCACCAGTATCTATCCGATTCGGGGAAGAATGCGGGGTTCAAAGTGTGACGGTAGAAGTGAAAAAGTTGGAAAGTTAAAAGTTGTCAGCCGTCTTACTTTCCAACTTTCGAACTCTTAAACTTCAGCGCTCCGATCCGAACAAAACGAATCGGATCGCCGACCAACGCAGCTGGATACTGTTTCCGCTCCACGCGATACGGAATTTTGTGGCGGTGACACCAGTCTGCAATCCAGATGATTTCTTCGGTTGAAGTCGTCACAAGGCCTGGCAGCTGTAGCCTGGGCATGCAACGGTCCACAATGGATTGGACAACCCGTCGCTCCTTCTGAAATCGCACAGGATCGAACGTGACCGGATCAGCCCGCCCGTAAGACAACGGCGCCAGATGCGGGAACCGCTCCGGATCGTTTAGGACGCTTACCATCCAGAGATGATCGAAGAGGCCAGCTGCTGAGGAGGCGTCCTGCGCTCTAAACTTTACGGGCAAGGCTCGGCAGGCGCGATTGAGGACTGTCACCTCAGACCGCCGCAGGTTATAGGGCTCAACCTGGCGCCGAAGCTCGAGCGTTTCCGCTAATAAGGCCGGGAGCTCCGTCACGCCGGCACCGACATACAGACTTCGCCCTCCTGGCGACAACTTCCGTACGAGGATTTCGGCAACCTTGGTTCCCAGTCGCCGGCAGGGTTCCCGCTTCGCCCGCCAGAACTCATCACCGCCTTCGTAGCAGTAGACCGACTCCAGGCTTTTGTAATCGAGGTGATCAAACACCTCCGCGATAGCCTGTCGAACTGAACCAGATAGGCGCGTCCTCATTGAATCCTGCTATGCCTTGCCCTTCGACTGGAAGCCGATTGGGCGCTTGGGTGGGTCCTCTGAGGGCTGCAAGAGCGGCAGAAGTTTCTCGCAGAGGTTCAATAACGCTGTGTCAT
>JARFPM010000073.1 GCA_030444405.1 Nitrospira sp. | reverse complement strand
CCAAATACGGAGGAGGCCATCGTCCAGGGATGACCCTGATCGGACCGAAGGGCGCCCTCCGACTCTTACGGTCGATCATGCAGAGCTTCCCTAGTTTTTCATCGGCGCCGTTCCGCGTCGTCTTCAAGGAAGTGTCGACCAAACCCTTCTCGATCGGGGACACTCGTATCATCCCCAAACCGGTGGTCCACGTTCCGGATCTCTCGTGCGTCGGCTATCGGATCGAGTACCGAGGGAAGGCTCTGGTGTACTCGGGAGACTCACAGTATTGCGATGCGCTCGTCCGGCTGTGCACTAATGCCGATCTTGCCGTACTCGATTGCTCGTTCCCGGCCAATCGTCCAGGTCCTGCCCACCTGCACGCCGGACAGTGTGGTCAGGTGGCAAAGGAGGCCGGCATCGGCCAACTCGTGCTGTCGCATTTCTATCCGATTGCGGATCGATACGATGTCAAAGCACAAGCGGCAAACCAGTATGGAGGCAAGATTTGGAAGGGGAAAGATCTGCTGACAATTCGTCTCTAACCTAAAGCCCTTCTTCGCGAGGAACGCCGCCGAGGATCTCGATGAACTTGGTCAGGCGGGCTGTTTTTCCCACCTCACCCGATTTGGAGTAAATGGCCAAGAGGTTCTTGATCATGCGAGATAAAATCGCTCGAACCGGACTTTTTTGCAGGTACTTATCGTCGAACCCGTATCCGGCCTCGGTCAGAAAGCGGGCGCAGTTTTTTTCGGTCAGCAAGGCTCCGCCGTTGAAACAGTCTATGAAGATTTTGTAACGGTCGGACTCGTACTTTACCAAAAAATGCCCCGGCATGCCGATGCCGAACAGGGGGAGTGCCAAACGCTGTCCGATCAAGAGATAGACCGCTGACAGGCTGATGGGGATGCCGACTCGCCGATCCATGACGCAATTGAGATAGCTATTCTCGACCTCATAGTAGTTTTTGGTGTTTCCCTTAAACCCTTGTTCAGTAAATAAGTAGCGGTTGAGTGCGTTGACGGCTTCTTCCCCAGACGCTCGATGGCCGATGCGTGCTCGAACTTCGCTTGCCATCGTATCGAGCTGTTCACGATAGCGAGCGACGTCGAGCGCGGGATAAGCGTAGCGAGCGATCACGAAGGCGCCGGCTTCCAGGCTCATGGCGTCGTCCGAGAGGGCTGCCAGGGTGGCCAGTTCATCCTCCAGTTTGCTTCCTCGGATTTCCTCGAGGACGGACGCGATCCGATCGGCCATTTCCGGCTGTTCGATTTCAGCTTCTTGGAGAAGCGGGACGGCCGATGGGCCGATATCGATAAGTCTACCGCTGATGGTACGGACGATTCGGTCGTCCTCATCGGACAGCAAGCGAATCAGCGCACGAATTTGATTCTCCGGCATCATCTCCTACGACTCTCCGTCGCTCACAGGCTGACGTGCGGGGGCATTGAGGTCATGATCCGACGGATTCCGTCGTCAGTCAAGCGATCCATGGTTCATGGTGAGGTTACCCCATGGCACGGCGGAAGGCCTTGGCTCCGCCGTACAGACACAGGGCATCGAACACGAGCATGACCAAGACCACCATGCCCACATGTGGGAGGGCCTCAGTCCAGCCGGACAGGATCAACGGCCGCACCGCATCGATGGCCCAGGTCATCGGATTAAACTGGGCGAGAAAACTCATCCAGCCTGGCATGGCTGACAGAGGAACCAACGCGGAGCTGAGGAAGATCATCGGCAGCGACAGGAACCCCAACACCGAGAAGAAGTCACCGTGACTTTTCACGGAGAAGGCCATCGCCATGGAGATGGCCGTCAGGCCGATGCCGAACATCATGCCGATCAGCAAGATCGTCGCCACACCGAGAATCCCCGTCGCGGGATGAACGCCGAATAGGTACGACACGCCGAGAATCACGAGGACCTGCATCGACGTGATCGCCATGACGAAGATAAAGCGGCTCAGGATGACGGAGGTCCGATGAATCGGCGTGGACATCAACCGTTCGAGGAACCCGTTTTCCTTATCGAACAGCAGATCGACCCCGCCGGCCAAGCCGTTGTTCAGGACCGTCATGACGACGACACCGGCCGCGAGGAAGCTGATGTAGTTGGGAGCCTGCATGACCTGCGTGTCCGCGGCACGTTGAAACAGGTTTCCGAAGAAGATGAGCCAGAACAGCATCGGCTGCACCAAGGTGAACAGCATGCTGAATTTTTCCCGACTCAACCGCCGAACCCACCGCATCGTCAACGCGCTGATCTCTTGCCAATAGTGCGCCACATGACTCCTTTATGCCGTCTCGGATTCAGGGATGGATTCGGTGATGGCTCGTCCTGTATGCGCGATGAACACATCGTCCAGGCGCGGACGGTTATATTGAATAAACTCGATGCCGCAACCCAATCGATTGGCGGATTCGAGAATGGTGGGCAAGGCCTTCTCAGGCGACTCTACTCTGATGTCCAAACCCTTGGCTGTCGCCCGCACGGCCTTGATCGCAGGCCGACCTATGAGCTCGGACTCTAACGAGTGAATCCGGTCGATCTCCTTCAGCGTCAGGGACACGATGTCCCCGCCAAGGGCAATTTTCAGCTCGACAGGGGCCCCCAGCGTCTTGATCTTGCCGCCGTCGATAATGGCGAGTCGATCGCAGAGTTGATCGGCCTCATCCAGATAGTTCGTCGTCATCACAACCGTCATTCCACGTGCTTTGAGCATTCGGACGTATTCCCAAATCCGGAGACGGCTTTGCACGTCGAGGCCGAGCGTGGGCTCATCGAGAAACAAGATTTTGGGGTCGGGCAACAGCCCACAGGCAATATCGAGCTTGCGCTTCATGCCACCGGAATAGGTCTTGGCCGGCCGGTCCGCATAGGCTTCCAGTTCGACCAGTTTGAGCAGCTCGCCGATGCGTTTTGTCGCTTCCTCTTTACTCAGATGATAGAGCGCCCCCAGCAACTGAAGATGTTCGCGTCCTGTCAAAAACCGATCGATTGCCCGTTCTTGAGGCACGTACCCAATCACGGTCCGTACCTTGTCTGCCTCGCGCACCGTGTCGTACCCCATGACCGTCGCCGTGCCCGATGTCGGGTGCAGCAACGTGATGAGTGTGCGAAGCGTGGTACTCTTGCCCGCGCCGTTCGGTCCCAGCAGACCAAAAATCTCTCCTGCGTAGACCTGGAACGACAGGTCATCGACAGCCTTATGGCTGTCATACGTTTTGCACAGACGGCTGACGTCGATGGCGATGGTCCGATCCATTACTCCCAGCCCTTTGTGCCGTGATGTTCATGCAGCATGAATTGAACCAGATCGTTCAATCGACGAGCCCGTTGGTGGAGTCCGTCCGCTTCCAGCAAGAATTGTTTTTCCAAGGGTGTACAATCCAGGTAGGTTGAGAGGGTATTGACCAAGACTTCATCACTGACTTCTTCGCGGAAGAACCCTTGCCACGCCGCGCTATCCTCCCTCGCCTGGAGGTATCGCCCGAGCACGTCGATCAGCGAACGCCGAACGCCTTTCGTCAACCCCTCGTCGGAGCACATGGGCGTCACGCGAATCGTCGCTTCGCGATACGGCTTGTCAAAGTGTTCTTCCGAAATCTCGCACCGTTCGAGTCCTTGCAGCAAAATGTTGGAGCGACCGTCCGGCAAGGGCTGTACACTCACGATCCGTCCGATACAGAGTGCGGGATAGATCGCCGGGTTCCCATAGTAGTCCGGCTCCCATCCTTCTTTAAGGAGCCCCATGGCAACACATTGGCCGCCCATCGTCACATCGGCGACCATCCGTCGATAACGGGGCTCAAAAATGTGGAGCGGCAGGTACGTCTTGGGGAAAAAGACGACGTTGGGCAATGGGAACACCGGAAGTCGGTCGGGAATGGGAAAGGGGTCCGTATGCTTGGACATGCCTCGATCCGACGGCCCCCGCTCGCGATCAGTCTGCATGGCTCACGATAGCTGAGACTTGTGAAAATTGTCAACGCCGTTTGCCAGGCGACGAGCCACGAGGAAATGCAAAACATCGCTCTGAGAGAGTCGATTGGTTCATGGGCAAAGCGCGTGTTATAAACGAGACGAGTTGGAGGACGCCGTGCTGATGACCAGCGTGGCAGGCTGCGGAAAAATTCGGTTGATGTCCACAATATGGCTGGAACTTCCTGTAGGGTGCTCACGCCGGGATTACTTCAGGATGCTCAAAGAGGCTGTCCAGCAAGGCCGCAGCGACCGAAGAGGCGAGGCGTACGCTTCGGTACGTTGAGCCTCTGAGCGATGTGAGAACGCCGCTGGGAGACTTTTTCAGCATCCTGTTAGGCGTTGCGGTAGAAACGAGGGGGGAGCGTGACAGGGAAAGTACGAATCGGGATTTTGACCATTGCCGTCCTCAGCGTCCATCTCGCAGTTGCGTTCGGCGCGGATCCCTCTCCTGCCCCGTTTCAACAGGCGACTGCCGGCTATCGGTACATATTTCCGAGAGACCATGGATCCCATCCGAGCTATCGAACCGAGTGGTGGTACTACACAGGCCATCTGCAGTCGAAAAATGGCCGGTCGTTCGGCTTCGAGTTAACCTTCTTCCGTCGGGGGGTGCCACCGGAGGACATCACAACTCTGCCGTCAAAATGGTCGATCAGCCACCTGTATTTGGCCCATTTCGCCGTGACCGACATCAACGGGAAGCGATTTCATTTCTCGGAAAAACTCAGTCGGGAGGGGTTAGGGAAGGCAGGAGCCGATGAATCGCGACTCCGTGTCTGGATCGATGATTGGCGTGCCGAAGCTTCGACGGACGCGACCGGCTCTCTCACCTTGGTAGCCCACGACGAGACCCATGCGCTCGCCCTCACACTCCAACCGGCGAAGCCGCTCGTCACCCACGGTGCGGCCGGCATCAGTCGAAAAGGGAAAGATGTGGGGCAAGCCTCTCACTACTATTCGTTTACGAGACTCGCGACAACGGGGAGCCTGACAATCGACGGCGAACAGTTCGAGGTCTCCGGCCTCAGCTGGATGGACCATGAATTCGGGTCAGGCGACCTCGGGGCAGATCAAGTCGGATGGGACTGGTTCAGCCTCCAGTTGGAAGACAACACCGAACTCATGCTCTATCGAATGCGTCGGCAAGATGGGACATCCGATCTGGCTTCGAGCGGGACGGCCGCGTCGCCGGACGGACGCACTCGGCACCTGGAGGTAACGGACTTTCAGATCCAATCGACCGGTACCTGGACCAGCTCTGAGAGTAAAGCCACCTACCCCAGTCGATGGAGGCTGACGTTCCCGTCACTCGACCTGGTGTTGGATGTCACGCCGTTGCTTGCGGATCAGGAATTGCGCACCTTGCGCAGTACCAGGGTCTCCTATTGGGAAGGGGCGGTGGCCGTGACAGGGACTAAACAAGGCAAACCCGTGAAAGGTCAAGGTTACGTTGAGCTGACGGGTTATGCTGAGCGACTCAAGATGTAGTGGAAGGTGGTTAATCGAGAGTCGAAAGAATGGGGTCCATAAGAGATTAGGGTGAGCCCACGAATTTCTTCAATCGCCTCAAACAGTTCCTTACGGTGATTATCTCTACAAGCGCACTCAATGGCAGATGGCACAAGCAGCCTCACAGACTCAGGTAGTTTTGTCCGTTCTCGCTTCCCATTCATCGGTCATATAAGTCAATACGCATTTCAGCCCCCAATGGTTCTCCGAATGGCAGACCCCAAAATGTTCTCTCGAACCACTCGCTCAGTGCGATCCATTTCACGGCTGCCTCCATAGTGACGACAAACGGTCCACCCAAGCGACACGGCTTCAACCGCACACTTTCAGTCTCTTCGAGAATCGCAACAGGGAGGCGCAGGCTAAGCCGCTAGCTCTTGGGCGTTGATCAGGTTGCAGCCGGCTTCTTTAGCCAATTGCGTAAAGCGATCCGCGTAAGGCTCCAAAGCTCATCATGGAGCTCTCGTTCATTCCACCAAGGTGGGTCCCATCCGAAGGCGAGGTCTTGATCGAGTTGCATCAGGTCACCTCCATGTAGAATACCTGACCGGAGCGAGTACATGTCATCTCGCGGCTTTGCCAAAGCGGCGTCAAGAGCGTAAATGTCAAAGAAGTCCTTGAACCGTCGAGTTGCGCTCGGCACTTCGTGCTGAGTGGGTTTGCCAAATGTCGGGCACTTAAATTGATGTATATCGCCACGCTCTGTGAGCGATTCAATTGCTGAGACTAAAGCCGTAAAAGATGCGGACACGGAGATGTTCCACTGGCGTGAGGCCATATCTATCCAAAAAGTAGCGCGGTCGAACTTAGCCCGATTGCCTGATGGCAGTGCCATGTAATTGCAAATCGCTTGATCGAGATCGGTAGGGACACGCAACCCCTCTCCATCGTGGCCGACTTGCGTGTAGTACTCTTCGGGCTCGACCTGTTCAAGCCGCTTACTTGCAGGTGGCGAAAGCTCATCGCTTACCGCCTCGCCTAACTTTGCGAAGAAGAATTGCTGAACCCACTTGATCTCGGGGTGGGCACCGTCCCAAGATACGCTTGCCCAGAAGTGTTCAGATCGGCGGGGCTGAAAGCTTGTACGCCCGGCAAGCAGCAGGTTCAGTAGAAGCGTAAGGTTGCGGTGCTCCTGCGCACGTCGATGATTGGTGATTGGCCAGAAGTCGCTCGCCTTGATTGGAAACTCAAGGATGAATGGGTGCTCAGCCCTAACAACAGGGGGGTGTGGTGCATCATCTGGCGGCGGAAGAATTTGCACTCCCGAACGCTCTCCCCGCCACGAACCCAGTACACGGAAACTGCTGAAACTATACTCGCGACCCACCTTGGATGAGCTGATAAGGATTGACTGCTCGATCTCTCCGCTAACCCGCTTCCACTCGGCCGCATCGAACGCTGGGCCAGGCTCTATGGCAGTGATCTTCTTGTCGCAAAAGGTAAGCACGATTCGGCAGGATAAGTGTGCAAGCGGAAGATAAAGCCTATTACGATTATTGGGTAATCTGTCATACTGGCCGGGGCCTCCTACTACGCTTTTCCAGAAGGAGCCTCAGTTCAAATGAATCAAGATCTGTCCATGTTTTGCTCAGAAGGTTGGATGCCATATAGACCAAGTTACACGTCAGATCTTGTTATGCACATCGTCACAACAGCTTAATCGGCCAGTATGCAAGACCGCCGATACCGCTTACGCCGCTACCTCAACGAGAACCTCAGGATGGCGTTCGGCAATCTTCAAGGGCTGCTTCGCGGCGCCGGATGGCTTGCGGCGACCTTGTTCCCATTGCTCCAGGGTTCGCTTCGAAACGCCCAGTGCCGCGGCAAACTCTGCCTGCGAGAGCCCGCTCTTGAGCCGCACGCGGACAACCTACGATTTGGCCTCGACTTTCATCCGCTTACCTCCACCGGCTTTGATCTCCCGTACGCCGTCCAGGACTTCTTGCCAAACATCGCGCTTGGCCTCGAATTTGGACAGGGCTTTACCGGTTAGTTTCCTATCCATTTCGAAAGGCCTCCAATGGGCTGAGGCTTTTGCGCAGGGTTCGGCGCTTCCAGCAGTAAGCGGGTTTATGCAGCGTGGAGCAGAAATTCAACCTTGACTGCGTCGAACGGGAAAAGGACCCTGCCATACTCATCACGATCGAGCACTCCGGCGTTCAAGAGCGCCGTCACGTCGGTGTGGACGGCCTTCACATCTCGCCCGACACGGCGCGCTACTTCGCGAATCGACAGAGGGCCGGCTCCGCACATAGTCTTCAGCAATTGCCAGCGCTTAGCCGTCAGCACTTTCCACAGAAGTTCCGGTGTGGCGAAGGTAATGCGCGCGGCCTTCTCCCTCTTCCCGGTTTTCCAGACTCGGACAAAATCAGCCCTCGCTTCGCTGGGGGAGCGAACATCAAGGACGACGGTTTTCACGGTTCCACCTCGACATGTCGCGTTCAAAGTCGGCGACGAGCTTCTCCGGCGTTTGAAATGAGTAGGCGATCTCTTCTGCGCTGAAATGCCGGTGGTCGCCCTTTCCTGCCTCATTGTCGTAGCGTACAACGCATACGCCATTTACCACGTATGCCAGCCTGTACTTGAACGAGTGAGCTGAGCCGGCTACCGGTTTTGGAACCTTCCATATTGACAGCTGGCGAATGCAATTTCTGAGAATGCGATACGCGTTCGTAAGAGCGCGACAGCTTTCATGTGGAACGATAGCAGCGGTTATCGACCGTTGTCAATGATGACAACAGTGGTGACCCGCAACGAAGTTGCGTTGTGCATGGCCGCCAAGTTGTATTGTGCGCTTGTGCGGTTCTTTCGGTCCCGGCAGACTCGATGGCCTCACCGCTTTCCGCCTTGACTCCCACCAACCCCTATGAGATTAGGTTCCGCACGACAATGATGCTGCTTCGTACTGTTGTTACATTGGGCTTGTTCGCGCTGCTGATTTCCTCGCACGGCTGCCAGAAGGAGAGCGAGTCCATTGTCTCAATTGCGCTCCATCCGACTAACGCGAATATCCTCTACGTCGCCACAAACGATGCCGTCTACAAGTCCCGCGACGGCGGCTCGACCTGGGAGCGATTTCCGAGTTTCAGTGCACGCCGAGTGACGACGCTGGCGATCGATCCGCAGCTGCCGGCCACGATCTATGCCGGCACCATGGGGGATGCGGTCTACAAGAGTCCGGACGGCGGGCAACATTGGCTCCCGCATAATGTCGGGTTGAAGGAACATGTCTCGTTCGTGAATCAGTTCGTCTTCCATCCCGCGTTGAGCGAGAAGATCTATATCGCGACGACGGTGGGCGCTTTCTATACGAAGGACGCGGGCCGCGAATGGGAAGAACGGATGAATGGGATGAAGGAGGTCCACATCGTGACCTCCATGGCCATCAATCCCAAAGATCCCACCATCTTGTTTGGCGGAACGACAGGAGGGATGTATCGCTCGGACGACGGGGCGAGGTCGTGGAAAAGGATCAACAACGGGTTGATTCCGGAGAGCGAACTCATGGCGTCAATGGCGCTTGGTGTCAATACGATTGAAATCGATCGGACGAATCCCGAAATTGTCTATGCGGGGACGACGAAGGGGCTGTTTCGCACTACAAACAAGGGTGAGCAGTGGGAGCGGATCGGGCAATTGCTCGCTGATCCTTTTATCAGCAGCATTCTGCTCCACCCCACAGAACCGGGGCAGCTCTATGTCGGTGGGCCGAAAGGGGTGTGGAAAAGTTCGGATAGCGGGAAGTCCTGGCAAGCAGTGAACCAAGGCATTGCGACGCTCAATATTCGGGCGTTGGCTATGGGTCCGAAGAATCCGCAACTGCTCTACGCTGGCACGAACGGCAGCGGGCTCTATCGCTCAACCGATGCTGGCGCGACGTGGGCGGCGGTGCCGCTCACAGCCGCGCCGGCTACGGCTCAATAACCTGTCTTGGCTCCTGCGCTTCCGTGCTGGTAGCGCCCGCTATAGGAGACCATGCGGTCTGAGAGCGTTTTCCACTCGTCTGCGGTCATCAGGTCCTTCATCTTGAATCGAAGGCTCAGCACCCGGGCCGAGCTCTGCGCCCGTTGAATGTTCGCCTCGTTCACGATTTTTGAAAACTCGTCGGGTGTCGCCGTATAGCTGGTGTTCAAGGTGTAGAGCTGCCGGTGATAGGCCCGTTCCTGCTCACGGCTCTCCTTGAGCTCCTTGATGATCTCACCGACGAATGCATTCACTTGCTTCGCCTTCTCGGGATCCTGCACGGTCCGATTGATCAGTCCTTCCATATCTTGTTGGCCCTTCTGCCAGTAGGCGTCGCTCTTGCCCCCGCCCATCATGCCGTGATGGTGGCGATATGAGGAGCACCCTGCCAGTACGACCATTACCGTCAGCGCAAGCAGCCCATTGAACAGCCGATTCATACATTCCTCCGTGGAAAAGTTGTCAGGTGGTTTCGTCATGCCGTATCATCGTCTGGGATACCATGTCCGAAGCTTCCCACACTACCCCCGATCGATTCCGGGCTGTGAAAGCCGAATTCCGTCATCACCTAGAAACGTTCTATGCTGGGCTTCAACTCGCTCCCCCCTATGAAAGCGTGGAGAAAGCCATCCGCACATTGACGTCGATGATACACGGACTCCCGATCGAAGAACAAACCCGAATCCTGGCCGATCCCGTCTTGCAATGGCAGCGATTCCGACTGGCCTTTGATGAATCAGGCCTTGCAAAAAAGCATCGTGGGATCATCGCCGGTCTGGCTCGTAACCGATCGGCCTTGAACTTGCCGGCGGAATACGATCACTTCCTGAGCTTATTTCTTGCCTAAGAAAAAGCGCAGCAGGTCGGGCTAGGAAGAGGAGGAGATGGGGAGCGCGACGGCATCTTGCAATTCGTCATAGACTTTCATGAGGCGGCTGTCTTCGAGCCGATACGCGAGGGCTACCGTGATGAGTCCGAAGGCCAGCACAAGGGCGGCGAGGGCGATCACCGCCACGCCCGTGAGGGCTCCCCCGAGCGAGGCGAATCCTCCATCCATGGCATACTGCACCAAGAAGGTTAGGGACCCGATCACTACGAGCGCAAACCACAGGAGCGTCATGATGGCTGACGACCACGGCATACGCTTCACGCACAGCGTGTTCAGCGATTGATCATGCGGTGAAAGGTGGATCAGCCCTTTCACCGGCCAGGCGGTCCGGAACCGCAAGGAGAACAGTCGATACTGAGGACGGATCGCAATCTGGGAGAGTTGTGGGTAGAACCAGGCCACTCCGTGCGGAAGCATCAGCACGCCCTCGGGAGTGAACCGATCGCCTAGGGTTGTGAGCGCAGTTCCAGGCCACTGATCCGGGTTTTTCGCGACACGGCAACCGTACCGAATGGCGTCCGGGGTCAGCCGAATAAAATACAGCCAATCACCGACGATCAGCCCGATAAATAATATCCCTGCAAAGAAGCCAGCCAGCACCATAAACGTACCTATCACACAGGAACGAGGTATGAATCAAGGAGGCCAGACACGAAATCACCGTCCTCGCCCTGGTCGCTTTAGGCAGTATTTTCCTCTCGGACCCTCCAAGAATCTGTTGACTCATGAAGATGAGATTGGCTAAAGTACGCCGAGCTGCGTTCTGGGCGGGCCTTGCACCACGAGAATTTCCCGCCTCAATTTTTCCCCCGCGTCGCCATGGCGGTCTGCCGCCTCACAGAAGGGTGAGGAAGGCAAAGGCCGAATCGTGTGAGGTTTGGAGGAGAGCATGGATCCGAACAAGATTGAGCGTGTGTACACCACTTACGCGGGGTTCTACGACAAAGTGTTTGGAAAAGTATTTCATGAAGGGCGTGAATCGGCCATTCGTAATCTGAATGTGCAGCCCAACGAACAGATTCTTGAAGTCGGTGTGGGGACTGGACTCGCCCTTCCCATGTATCCTCGGCATTGCCGTATTGTTGGGATCGACGTGTCCGAAGGGATGCTGGCCAAGGCAAAGGAAAAGGCGGAAGCGCATAGCCTCGATCACGTCCAGCTGCACCGCATGGATGCAGGCGCGATGGAATTTCAGGATGACAGCTTTGATACGGTCGTTGCGGCCTATGTTGTCACTGCGGTGCCGGACTATCGGACGGTGGTCAGTGAGATGATTCGAGTCTGCCGTCCCGGTGGCCGGATTATCATGCTCAATCACTTCAGCAACGGGAACAAAGTGATTGCAGCCGTGGAAAAAGTGATCTCCCCGCTGACCAAGCACCTGGGCTGGCGGACGGATCTGTCGCTCAATGCCGTGCTGGAAGGGACGTCGCTCCGCATCGCTCGGAATCAACGGGTGAACCCATTACGGCTTTGGGCCTTGGTGGAGTGCATCAACGGCAAGGACCAACAAACAAACGGGAATGGCGCGGCCCACACTGTCGCAGGGTATGTGAACGGCAACGGTGCAGCCGGTTTTGCAAACGGGAACAGCAACGGGCACTATTCCCCTGAGCACGCGCATTGAGAGGCTTCCCTTCATTTCTCCCATCGGTCGTGTCGTGCATGATGCTCCCGGACCAACCAGCTCTCCCATTCACGACCTGGGATGATCGTCGTGCCAACGAGGCAGTCACCAGCAAAATGTTGGGTGATCTGATCGGCCAGGACTTCGAGGATCCGGCTCATCCGCCGATCGTGAATCCCAAACACCCGCAGCATTAAACCGAAACCCTGCCTCTCCAGCGGGCCATAGGCCATGACATGGACCAGTTTCTCCCCGTTGGCCATGGAGTCGCCTGCCGGGATCAGATCGCCCTCCCACTGCACTGCCGGATGAATCGCAACCGCCCGCTTCGCTTCACGCCAAGCACAGGGCAGACCGGCTTGATCCAATTCATGTAGCAGCCACTGCACCGTAGGGCCCTCGGCCGTTCGACCTTGGAACGTCCATCGAGCGAATTCGGACGCCTGGTCGGCCGTCACGAAGGGCGCGGCGATTTCATCGAGATAGGCCTCATCGCACACCACGTAGAGTTCTCCCTGGGGGTCAAACCAGAAGCGAAGTTTTCCGGCGCTGGACTCCGTTTGAATGGCGCCAAGGGCGGAACAATCGGCGCCATCCTGCTCGAAGATGGAAAAATCTGTCACGCCGGTCATGGTAAGCTTGGCCACTCGCACCATCCCGCGCATTTCATACCGGATCGTGACTGAGACTGTGGTGCCGGCCGGCACCTCCCGCCCGGAACCCTCGTCGAAAAGACGGCGTTTGGACATCTGCACGTTGGTCACATATCCTGAGCGGAAACCGCCCGTATGCCCCATCAGCCATCGAAGATCGTCCGTATTCTTAAGGGAGTGTTTCACGACACCAATTCTAGCGCAGGGATGGACTCACAGCTAGGCGTGCGAGAGCATCCAACATGATGCCACGGCGAGGAGCCGGGAACGCAGCCTGGCCTTGAGCTCACAGGACCTGTACCGTGCAAGGCCGACCTTTTCACACCAGGCAGCTGCGACGGCCTCCTCCTCTCTGCCTTGGCTGACCATGATGAACAGACCGTGGGGCGGTAAATTATGGGCCACCCGTGAGAATAACGCCTCAGGCGCCAGCACAGAAAGCGGCATCCGCCAGGCCAGCACAGGGCCGGCCGTCATAAAAGGAGACCGCGCCGTGACGATGTCAGGTGGATGATTGTAGCAGACATAGTCGCCGACGAGGAACTGCGCGTTCGGCAGGCCCTGGATATCACCGCGCGCAAAGTCGAGACCACTATATCCAGTGATGTAAATCCCATGCCCCTCCACCTCAAGGCCGACCATTCCCGTGGGCCGAAAGAAGGTGTATAAAACGGCGGCGTACCAGAAGTTACTCGAACCGATGTCTTGAACGACACCGCCTGTCGAACGCGGTAATTTCCAAGCTGACCAGGCCTGGTCGAGGATGTCGAGATAGTCATACTGTTTCAGGGCGGAGACCTGTTCTGCCCGCTGCTCAAATCTTGCGCGGAAGCGCCGCTTTAGCGACGATATCCCCTCTTGCTGAACTCCACTAAGATCGTGAAGCTGCTCCGTCGGTTGCTCTCGATAGGTTCCTCGTGACCAAGCCAGCCGCTTACAAAGGCGTTACCAGCACGCGTGATAATGAGAGAGAAGTAATTGCCGCAATGAATAAGGCGGAGCGGTGTCCAAAGGAATCTGGGGTAGTTCTGAGAGGCGGTCATCAACGAGATGCTCTATTCTTGGGGCTATGACCGGCATAATGCATGCTCATCGGTGGTTCAAGCAGCGAGCTAAAGGGTACAAAATGCGGGAGGAGGCACAGTTCTGCTAGGCGGAGAAGGCACGCACGAATACTTCGGGTACGTCTGGGGTCAGGAGCAGGGTATCATGACGAGGATAACGGGTGACATCGGGGCCAGGCGGAATGTCCTCGCAGGTGCCTGGGTATTCATCGGTCCGTGTGCAGCAAAAGAAAAGATCAGCGGAGCTCGGACAAGCAGAAACTGATACACTGACACGTCGCTTGGAGAGTCGCAACAAAAGGTCACTTCTCTGATCGTGGAGAATGCTACTATGGAATCGCGAACCATGGTAACGGCAACGTTAGCAGCGACTTCGATCGGATA